>JBEVDC010000214.1:0-15990 GCA_040514195.1 Candidatus Limnocylindrales bacterium
AGTGGGCCTGGCGCGCACGTCGCGGGAAGCGTTGGCCGGTGGTGATCCCGCCGAGAACGCCGTCATCGTCGAGGCCGTCCTGCGTGGCGCCGACGGTCCGCGACGTGACGTCGTCCTGCTCAACGCCGGCGCCGCCCTGGAGCTGGTCGGCCGCGCTGGATCTTTGCGAGCGGGGGTCGCACTGGCTGCCACGACCATCGACTCCGGGGCGGCCGCGGATCGACTGGAGCGCCTGCGCGCGCGTCGCCTCCGAGTCGAGGCAGCCCGGGAGACAGCGGCCGCCCACGCCGACGCGGCTCCTGCGAGCGCCCCGTGACCGCCCCGTGACCGCCCCGTGACCGCCATCGCCCCTCGTCCGTCCACCCGCACCGCCGAGCGACTCGGCGTCCTGGCCGACATCGCCGAGCGACGGCGCGCGGATGTGGCTGCGGAGCTCGCGGATCGCGCACTCGCGGATCTAGGTCGCGACGCCGCCCTCGCGCCCGCTCCACGGGACGCGCTGGGGCCACTCCTCCGACCGGGCCTCCACGTCATCGCCGAGGTCAAGCGCCGCTCCCCCTCCGCCGGCGCGCTCGCCAGTCCCGAGACCGATGTCGTCAGTCGCGCCCGTGCCTATGTCGCCGGCGGCGCGAGCATCGTCTCGGTCCTCGTCGAGCCGCACTGGTTCGGCGGCACGATCGATGACCTGGCCGCGGTCCGAGCCGCGGTCACCGTACCTGTCCTGGCCAAGGAGTTCGTGGTCGATCGTCGCCAGCTGCCAGTCCTGCGAGCAGCGGGCGCGGACCTCGTCCTGCTCCTCTCCGCCCTGCACCAGACCAGGCCCCTGCGCTCGCTCGTACGCGCGGCGAGGGACCTTGGCATGGAGCCGCTCGTGGAGGCCCATGACCCGCGCGAGCTGGATCGAGCGTTGGCATCGGATGCACGGCTCATCGGGCTCAACAACCGCGACTTGCGGACCCTGCTGGTCGATCCCGACCATGCGGTCCGGCTGCGCGCCTCCGTCCCGGACGATCGCCTTGTCGTGGCCGAGTCGGGCGTGCGCGAGGTGGCCACGGTCGCCGGCTGGCGGGCCGTCGGCTTCGATGCCGCGCTCATCGGTGAGGCGCTCATGACCACGGGCGACGACCCGATCGCCATCCGTGCTCGGACGGCGGCGTTCGTAGCGGCCGGGCGGCCACCTTCCGCCGCCGAGGATCCCGCCGCCGCTGACCGGACGCCGTTCGTCAAGATCTGCGGCGTGACCGACGTGCCCGGTGCCATGGCTGCCGTGCGTGCCGGCGCCGACGCCATCGGCTTGAACTTCGCTCCCGCCACGCCACGCGTCCTGGACGAACGCACGGCCGCCACGATCATCGCCGCCGTCCGAGCAGCCGCGAGTCCGCCGCCGCTGGTCGTCGGCGTTGTCGTCGATCGCGACCCAGATGACGCCAACGCCCTGGCTCGCCGGCTCGACCTCGACGCGTTGCAGCTCCACGGCTCGGAAGGCCCCGAGACGATCCGCCGGCTCGAGCGGCCCGTCTGGAAGGTGCTCCACCTGCCCCCCGAATGCGCCGATGACGCAGTCGCCACGGTCGCGGAGGCCGCTGCTGCGACGGTCGAACGGGCTCGGTCGTACCTGGCCGCCGGGGCTGCCCGGATCATGATCGACACGGCCGGCGGGCCATTCCCGGGCGGCACCGGGCGCCGTGCGGCCCGACAGCTCGCGGCGGCCGTCGCCCGCGAGGTGCCCGTCATGCTCGCCGGTGGGCTCGATCCCGCCAATGTCGCCGGCGCCCTCGTGGCCACTCCTGCCCTCGGCGTCGATGTCGCCGGCGGTGTCGAGCGGCGCGCGCGTGACGGCACCATCGTCCGTGACCGGCGGGATGGCCGGCCACGCAAGGACGCCTTCAAGGTCGGGCTCTTCGTCAAGCGGGCCAAGGCCGCCCGGCTCGACCGGCCGCTATCGGATGCCCGCCCGACCCCGGTCCATCGGGGCCTCCTCGACGTCGATGCACGTGGGCGTTGGGGGGTCGAGGGCGAATTCGGCGGCCGGTACGTCCCGGAGACCCTGGTCGGTGCCCTCGTCGCCCTCGAGCATGCCTGGGACGGCGTGCGCGACGACCCGCGTTTCTGGGCCGAGCTGCGCCAGCTGCGCACAGACTATGTCGGCGGACCCTCCCCCCTCTATCGTGCCGACCGGCTAGCCGCGGCCCTCGAGCGCGCTGCCGACCGACCCATTGGTCACCTTCGCCTGTACCTCAAGCGCGAGGACCTCAACCACACAGGCGCTCACAAGATCACCAATGCGCTCGGCCAGGCGCTGCTCACCCGGCGCCTCGGCAAGACCCGTGTCATCGCCGAGACGGGCGCCGGCCAGCACGGCGTCGCCACGGCCACCGCCTGCGCCCTGCTTGACCTGCCCTGCGTCGTGTACATGGGCATCGAGGACGTCCGGCGCCAGGCCCCGAACGTGCTCCGGATGCACGAGCTCGGCGCCGAGGTCCGCGAGGTGACGAGCGGCTCGGCGACCCTCAAGGACGCCATCAACGAGGCCATGCGCGACTGGGTCACGAACGTCGAGACGACCCACTACGTGCTCGGCTCGGCCGTCGGGCCGCATCCCTATCCGCGCATGGTGCGTGACCTCCAGCGCGTCATCGGCGACGACGCAGCGACGCAGCTTCGATGGGTCGAAGGTCGGTTGCCGGACGTCGCCGTCGCCTGTGTCGGCGGCGGCTCCAACGCCATCGGCCTCCTGAGTCGGTTCATCGGCGAGCCGGACGTGCGGCTGATCGGCGTCGAGGCGGCCGGGGAGGGCGTCTCGACCGGCCACCATGCCGCGGCCCTGGCAGGTGGCTCGCCCGGCGTCCTGCACGGCTCGCGCTCGTACCTGCTCCAGGACCGCGACGGCCAGGTCATCGAGGCGCACTCGATCTCGGCCGGTCTCGACTACCCGGGTATCGGTCCACAGCTCTCGGCGCTCTACGTCGCCGGGCGCCTGGAGGTCCTCGACGCGACGGATTCGGAAGCGATCGAGGCGCTCCGCCTGGTGACCCGGACGGAGGGCATCATCCCGGCCCTCGAGCCATCACACGCGGTCGCCGCGTTGGGAAAGCTCGTTGGCGGACTGCGTGGTCACGCGCTCGTGCCCGACGACGCCGTCGTGCTCCTCGGCCTGTCCGGCCGCGGTGACAAGGACCTCGGTGTGCTGGAGGGCGAGGGGTGAGTGCCGCGGCTCCCGCGCCGGCCATCGCGTCCCCGGGCAGTGGCACCAGCGGGACCGCTGGCGCGGCTCGGATCCGGGCCACCTTCGAGGCTGCCAAGTCGGACGGGCGGACGGCCCTCATCGCCTACATCGTGGCCGGCTATCCGGACGGCGATACGAGCCTAGCCGCTGCACTCGCGGCCATCGACGGCGGCGCGGACGTGCTCGAACTCGGGCTACCGTACTCCGACCCGCTGGCCGACGGCGCCACGCTCCAACACGCCAGCTCCGTGGCGCTACGCAACGGCGCGACCTTCGAGCGCTCGCTCGACCTGCTCGCCCGTATCCATCGTGCGCGACCCACGGTCCCGTTGGTGCCCATGGCCTACGTCAACCAGGCCGTCGGTCGCGACGATCCGGAGGCCGCACTCCGGCGCCTGGCGGAGGCCGGCGCGAGTGGCCTCATCCTGGCCGATCTGACCATCGACGAGGGCGCCGAGATCGAGGCCGCCGCGCGCGCCGCCGATCTGGCTCTCGTCTACCTGGTCGCGCCGACGACCGCCCCCGACCGGCGCATCGCCATCGCCCATCGGAGCGGCGGCTACCTGTACGCGGTCTCCTTCGTCGGGGTCACGGGCGCCAGGCGGTCCTTGCCACCCGGAGTCGGTGCCTTCCTGCGCGACGTGCGGGCTCGCAGCCCGATCCCGGTCGCGGCCGGGTTCGGCGTGTCGCGTCCCGGCCACGTCAGGCAGCTGGGTCGTGTCGTCGATGGCGTCATCGTCGGCAGTGCCCTCGTCGACGCGCTCGGTGATGAGGGAGACGTGGCTCGGATGGCGGACCTCGTCAGGGGACTGGCCGTGGCCGCTCAGCGGGACCTGACCCCGCGCCTGCCACCAGAGGTCTAGCCCTTCACGGCGCCCCGAAGACGAGGGCCGCGTTCAGGCCGCCGAAGCCGAACGAGGTCGACAGCACACGTTGGTATCGGCCGTCGCGACCCTCGAGCATGAGCCCTGGCAAGAGCGCCAGGGCCTCGGGATCCGGATCGACGAGGTTGACTGACGCCGGCGCCCAGCCATCGCGGACGGCCAGGGCACAGATGGCAGCCTCGATGGCCCCGGATGCTCCGAGCGGATGTCCATAGAGCGCCTTGGTGCCGCTGACCGGCACGGTCGCAGCGCGTTCTCCGAGCGCCGTCGCGAGCGCCCGCGCCTCGGCCACGTCGCCGATCGGCGTCGACGACGCATGGGCGTTCACGTAGTCGATCGTCGCCGCGTCGACGTCAGCGTCAGTCAGGGCGATCGTGGCCGCGCGGGCCGCGTCGCTGCCATCGGCGCGGGGCTGGACCATGTGATGCGCGTCCGACGTCGCGCCGTAGCCGAGCAGCTCAGCGTACGGAGTGGCACCGCGACGCTGGGCGACGTCGGCCGTCTCCAGGACGAGCAGCGCTGCGCCCTCGCCCATGACGAAGCCGTCGCGGCCCGTATCGAAGGGTCGGGCAGCCTGACCCGGGTCGTCGTTGTGACCGACCGACAGCGCTCGGATGATGTCGAAGGCCCCAAAAGCGAGCGGGCTGAGCGGGATCTCGCAGCCACCGGCGATGGCCGCGTCGATCCTGCCCTCGCGCAGATCGCCGAGCGCTTCGCCCAGGGCGACGGCCCCCGAGGCGCAGGAGTTGGCGGTCGAGAGGATCGGTCCGCGGACGCCGAGGGCGATGCCGAGGTTGGCGGGCGCGGCGCCCCCGAAGACGGCCAGCGCCAGGTTCGGTGCCACGGATCGGATGCCTCGTTCGAGGTATCGCTCGTGCTGCTCCTCTGCGTAGGCGATGCCGCCCAGGGCGGAGCCGAGGTAGATCCCGATCCGCTCCGGTTCGGCGGCTCCTTCGGCCCCGGGGCTGAGGCCGGCGTCTTCGAACGCCAAGCGCCCCGCGACGAGGCCGAACTGGCTGAAGCGATCGAGCTGCCGGGCGGTCTTCGGCGGCATCCAAGCCAGGGGGTCGAAGTCATCGACCTGGGCCGCGATCTGCGACCGGAACGGGGCTGGATCGAAGCGATCGATCCGCTTGACGGGCGACCGCCCCACTCGCAAGCCGGCTCGGAAGGCCTCGACTCCGATGCCCACGGCGCAGACGACGCCGATGCCCGTGATCCACACTCGCCGCGGTTCGCTCATGACGGTGCCAGCGCCTCGGCCAGTGCCTTGAAGGTTGCCAGGGTCCGACCGGCGATCGGGCGCGTGAAACCTCGATCGACCAACCAGGCGAAACCCGGCACCCGGGGTCGGAAGCGGTGGTCGATCGAGACGCTCGCGCCTTCCCCGAGCGGTTCGATCCGCCAGGTGACGTCCATGCCCTTCGTCGCTCCGGCGACGTGGATGAAGCGGAGCCGCAGGGCTTCCGGCTCGGCCCAGGTCCGCGCCCTCCATGCCACCGGCAGGCCGAGTCCCAGGAGCCTGATCAGGGGCCGGCGGGCGATGAAGTCGGTCAAGAGCACGCCGTCGGCCGCCCGGACCACGGCCCGCGAACGGTCGTAGTGCGGCAGCAGCCGCTCCCAACGTTCCACGTCGCGGGCGAGCCGAAAGACCAGCTCAGGCGGAGCCGAGATCTCGATCCCTATCGTGCTCTGCATCGCTTGCCATTCACGGCGCGAGCAGCCGAACGAGATAGCGCGGATCGAGCGCCCGGCTGGGCGGCACGAGGTCTCCCATGACAAGGCCCATCGTCGCACGGACGGCCGAGCGATCGGCGATCCGGCGGGCGGCATATTCGAAGAGCAGGGGTCGCGCCAGGAAGGCCTGGACGAGCCAGGACACGCCGTCCTTGGCCAGGAAACGCCGCTGCATGGCCCGCTCGTACGCCTGGAAGGCGCGCCGATGTCCCAGAGCCCGGGCGTGGATAGCCGCCGCCGCGAGCTCCGCGGAGATGAGCGCGCGGTGGAGACCCTCGCCGGTGAAGGGATCGAGGAATCCCGCTGCATCGCCGACCAGCAGCCACTTGGGACCCGCGCGTCGGGTCACGCGATGGCCGAGTGGCATGGCGCCGACGATCGCGTCCGTGCGGCCTGCCGTTCGCCAGGCGGCGGTGTCTGCCTCCGTCGGAGGGATGGCATCGACGATCGTTTCTGCCACGGCCGTTGCACCCCGTCGCACCAGCTCCCCGCGCCACGTTCGCCCCAGCACGATGCCGATGTTCACGCGTCCGCCGGCGACCGGGGCGATGCCCACGTAGCCATCGTCGAGGACTCGCATGCGGGCATCGCGCTCGACCCCGGCTTCGGGGTCGCGCAGGTGATACGAGAGGCCGATCCGCGGCCCCAGACGCGACGGGCGCGTCACCCCGGTCGTCGAGGCGACGATCGATCGCAGGCCATCGGCGCCGACGACCACATCCGCCTGGAGCTGCCCGGGGGTCCCGCCAGGCCCACGCAGCTCGATCTTGCCTGACGCTGGGTCGAGGGCGGTCACCGTGCAGCCGAGTCGAACATCCGCGCCCGCCTCTCGCGCCACGCCAAGCAGGGCCGGATCGAGCGAAGAGCGATCGAAGCCGACCGGCGGATCGCCACCGGTCTCGGTGCCATAGGTCAATCGGAACGTGGTCCCGCCTGGCGTCTCGACCCGCATCGCCGGGATGGGGCGGACGACGGCGCCGAGGGTCGCCTCGTCAAGTCCGGCCCGTTGCAACGCGCTGACGGCAGCGGGAGACGTGAAGACGCCCGATGCGTGCCACCGCCAGATTGGAGCGCGCTCGAGGACGACGACCTCATGCCCCATCCGCGCCAGCCGCGCGGCCAGGACCGCCCCGGCCGGCCCACCGCCGACCACCGCGACCTCGACATCGCCAGACGTCATTCGCCGACGCCGATCCCGCGCTGCGGATCGGGGTCCACGCTCAAGCCCGGGACGGCAGCGATCGCGTAGCGCTGGCCGAAGGCTGCCCGAACGGTCGACACCGGCACCAGACCGGCGCGGCGAAGCAGATCGGCCACTTCGCCCGCGCGATACGCGCGCCGGACGGACAGCGGGCCGTCTCGGCGGGTGTACCGATTCCCGGTCAGCAGGTGCCCCATCAGCCAGGCACCGAGCCAGCCGAGGCGCGTGCGATCGAGGTCATTGATGATGACACCGAGCCTGACGACGCGCGCCATCTCGGCCAGGACCTCGACCGCCGCCTCGGGTTCCAAGTGGTGGACCAGGAGCGAGGCGTGCGCGATGTCGAAGGACCGATCGGGGTACGGGATCGACCGGCCATCGCCGAGCTGGATGTCCAGCCGGTCGACCCTCACCGATGCCTCCGCAGCCGCCGATCGAGCGGCCGCGACGATCTCGGGGCGGCTGTCGATGCCAACAATATCGAGGCGCCGACCCCGACCATCGGCGCGCCTCAACAGGGCAATGGGGATGTCCGCGCCGCCCGTCCCGACGTCGAGCAGCGTCAGCTCGGCACGGTGGGCTGCGAGCGCTTCGATAGCCGCCGCACTGGCCCGGACACCGCCCAAGAGCCTGTTGATCCGGCTCAGGTCGCGGAGGTTGCCAGCAAGGGCGTCTGGGTCGTCGAGCCGTCCGTCGAGCAGCTCCACGCCATCGGTGAGGCGTTCCATCGGCTCCCTGGGTCTCTCCGCGGCCGCGTTGCCGAGCGGCTGCAGTGTACCGAGCCGCTCCTCCGGCCCAGGGCCGGCAGCGCGCGGAGCATGACGGTGTCGTGACGCACTCGCGCCCCGCGTTCCATCACGGACTTGACAAGCGCGTTTTAGTGCTAAATAATGCGGAAGCTCGAACTGAGCGCTGAAACCGGATCGTCCCAAGCGGACGAATGAAAGGGACAAAGGCAAATGAACCGTTCCATGATCATTTCGATGAGTGCGCTCGCGATCGTCGCCGCCGCCTGTACAAGCGCGGCGTCGCCGAGCCCGGCTACCCCAGAACCGGCCACGGCCGTCCCGACGGAGGCTGCGGCCACGGAGGCTCCAACCGAGGCCCCGGTCATGAGCCCAGAGCTCGGTGACATCGTCGCCACGGCTGATGGCGCCGGCACGTTCAAGACGCTGCTTGCCGCCGCCACGGCAGCCGGTCTCGTCGAGACGCTCCAGGGCCCCGGCCCGCTGACGGTCTTCGCGCCGACCGACGATGCCTTCGCGGCCCTGCCGGCGGGCACCCTCGACAGCTTGCTGGCTGATCCCGAGGCACTGAAGCGGATCCTGCTCTACCACGTCGTCTCGGGCGCCGTGACCGCCGACCAGGTCGTCGGCCTGACCTCAGCTGACTCGGTCGAGGGCTCGCCAATCGCCATCGCCGTCAAGGACGGCAAGGTCTATCTCAACGACGCCGCCCAGGTCACCGCGACCGACATCATGGCCTCCAACGGCGTCATCCATGTCATCGACCAGGTCATCCTGCCCCCCAGCCAGTGACCTGATCGGCCCCCTCCATGTCCTGAGGGATGGCGTCCGGTTCGCCGGGCGCCATCCCTCATCGTGTTCGGAGCTCGAAGGGCGACCTCAGCCACTGACGAGGGAGGGTCTTCGCACGTGGCGGTCGGGTTGTCGACCGTTCCGGCATGGCACGATGGCCGCGTGGCGCAACCCATGACCCCTGACGCAGTCGGATCACTGACCCTCCACGAGGCAGCGGACCGCGTCGGCGTCCACTACATGACGGTCTATCGCCACGTTCGGCTCGGGATGCTGCCGGCCCACAAGGTGGGCGGCTCCTGGCGCATCGACCCGGCCGACCTGAACGCGTCAGCGCTCACCCGGGGGAGGATTCGCCCAGGCATTCCTTCGACGCCTAGCAACGGATCGACCTCGCGGCGGCGAGCACCCTGGGCCGAGCGCCTCGGACGCCGCATGCTTGCAGGTGACGGCGCAGGCTCCTGGCAGGTCGTCGAGGCGGCGATGGCCTCCGGCGTCGAGCCTGCGGACGTATACGTCGACGTCCTCGCGCCGGCACTGCACCGTGTCGGAGCCGCCTGGCAGCGCGGCGACGTGGGCATCGAGCAGGAGCACCTCGCGAGTGGCGTGGCGGCCTCGATCATCGGACGCATGGGACCACGGTTCCGCCGCCGCGGCAGACACCGCGGCACGATCCTCGTCGCGATGCCGCCCGGGGAGCGGCATGGCCTCGGCGTCGCGATGGTCGCCGACATCCTCGTCCAGGCCGGTTTCGAGGTCCTGAACCTGGGCATCGACACGCCGCCCTTCGCTCTGGCCGCCGCGATCACGGCTCACGATGACCTGCGCGCGGTCGTGGTCAGCGTGGTCGACGCGAAACGATTGCCAGGCGCTGCCCGACTGGTCGCGGCCGCCCGTCTCGCCCGCCCGGACGTTCCGATCGTGGCCGGCGGCTTCGCGGTGCCCGACGAGGAGACGGCCCGCAGCATCGGTGCCGACGGCTGGACGTCGGATCCGCGAGTATTGGCCGGTCTCATCGCTGGCCTATCGGCCGCCTGACGTCGCCCTTACGCGCTCTTGGCTGCTTCCAGCGCCCGGAGGGCGTTCCTGCCCATGATCCCGGTCACCGTCTCGCGGTCGAGCCCGGACTCGAGCAATGCCCCCGTCAGCGCCGGCAGGCCGCGAACGTCGAATGGCATGCGCAGCGCGCCATCGAAGTCCGAACCGATGGCGACCTGTTCGGCCCCGACCAGCCCGATGGCGTGGGTGACCGAGCGCACCACCGCCGCCATCGAGTCTCCGCCCACGAGGTCGGTCGCCAGGGTCACGCCCACCAGCGCGCCGTGCGCGCCAGCCTCTCGGACGATGCCGTCGGGCAGATTGCGGTTCGCCGGCGAGTAACGCCGCCATCGGCTGCGCCTGCCGGCGAGGGCGGTGAAGCCCGTATGACTGATGACGATCGGCCGTTGCGCGGTCTTGAGTGCCCCCTCGATGGCCGACACCGAGGCATGGGCCAGGTCGATGAGCAGGCCGACCCGCTCCGCCTCCGCGATGGCCTCACGCCCGAGCCCCGTCAGGCCGCCTGCCATCCGGCCCGTACCGGAACCCGCCAGTGGGGTGTCCATGACATGAGCGAGGCCCAGCATCCGGACGCCGCGTCGCGCCAGCCGCTCGATGCGACCGAGGTCCGGCGCCACGACCTGGCCCCCCTGGATGCCGGCGAAACACCGTGTCGACCCGGGAGCCGGCACCTGTGGCTCCCACCACGCCAGTCGACCGCCAGACCCATCGACCCAGGCGTCGATCCGGTCGAGGAATGCCTCTGCGATGGCAAGGTCGTCGTCGAAGATCGAGGGCGGAAGCCCAAGCGCCACGAAGTGCGGCGTCGAGAGCGTGCCCCGCAGGTCGTTGAACCGGGTGGCGACCGTGAAGCCGATGACATCCAACCCGCCAAGTCGGGCGCGCGGCAGATCCACGTGGCCGTGGTCGAGGCGCGAGAGAAAGCCACGGCGGAAGAGCGGCGTCCCGACCAGCAGGTCCAGGACCGACAGGCCGTCGTGGAAGGCAGCGACGTCCGGCGGCACCGGCCACGACCCGGCCCGGACCGTTCGGTTGAGGGTTCGGTCGACGATGCGGTCGATCACTCGGCCCGTCGCGCCTCGCGTTCCCGCCGTCGCGCCTCGCGTTCCCCCCGACGCACCTCACGCTCGCGCTTGCGCGCGCCCGACTCGAGGCGCCGCGTGGTCGCCATCAGTCGTCGGTAGAGACCCAGCAGGTCGGCCTGCGGCAGCGGGCCATCGTTCGCCGCTGCCACCCTCAACAGGACCTCCCGCTCTCGCTGCGCATCACGGATGGGGCGCCGGTCCGCAGCTTTGGCGACGCCGATCTCGAGACCGATCCGCGTCCGCTCGTTGAGCAACGCCACGATCCTGCGATCGATCGCGTCGATCCGGCGCCGTGCGCGGCGCATGGCCGGCGTCTCTGCACGATCGTGGAGCCCCAAGCCGGATGGCGTCGCGCCGCTGGCCCTAGCCATCGGTCGTTGCCCGCCGCCGTGCGACGGCCTCGAGCGCACGGAGGTATCCGTCGCCACCCTGCCCGACGATCGAGCTGAGCGCGATATCGGCCAGGAAGTTGACCTGTCGGAAAGGTTCGCGCTTCGAGGGGTCGGAGAGATGGACCTCGATGAACGGCTTCTGGACGCCCAACAACGCATCCCGGAGGGCGACGCTCGTGTGGGTCAGCCCACCCGCGTTGACGATGGCGATCTCGAAGTCGCGCTGGTGGAGGCGGTCGATGAGGGCGCCCTCGTGGTTGGACTGGAAGGTCTCGACCTCGAGTCCCAGCGTCGTCGCGTGTGCCCGGATGCGGGCGTGCAGCTGGTCGAGCGTCTCGTACCCGTAGATCTCCGGCTCGCGACTGCCCAGCAGATCCAGGTTCGGACCCTGGAGCACCAGGACACGGGTCATGCCGCGGCTCTCCCTTCGATCCCGGCCAGGGCCACCGCGATGCCGGCCTCTACTGCCGTGTCGGGCACATCGGAGCGGATGACGATGGCGTCGTCCGACCGCAGCACCCAGCGCAGCCGCCCGCCAGCGACCTTCTTGTCGACACCAAGGCCGGCAGCCACCCGGTCGGCCGCATAGGGCAGGGGACCGACTGCCAGCCCCAGCCGCTTGACGAGCGCCGTCGTCCGCTGGATCAGTGCGTCCGGGGTGACGCCGAGCGCCCGGCCGACCTCGAGCGCGCCAAGCAGGCCGCGTGCGACCGCTTCACCGTGCAGCACATCGCGATAGCCGGCCGCGGCCTCGATGCCGTGGGCGATCGAATGCCCGAGGTTCAGGTGCATCCGCGACGCCTGCTCACGCTCGTCGCTGGTGACGACCGCGACCTTGGCCCAGGCGCAGCGCTCGACCAGCTCTGCCACGGCGCCCGACTCGAACGCCGATGCCGCCCCGAGGGCGATAGCCGGTCCCTCCGCCTCCAGCAGCTCGAAGATCCGATCGTCGCCGAGGACGGCGTACTTGACGCACTCGCCGAGGGCCGCCCGGAGCTCGCGGGAGGGGAGGGTCGCCAGGAGCTCGACGTCCAGCACGATGGCGGTCGGCTGGTGGAAGGCGCCCACGAGGTTCTTGCCTTCCGGCAGGTTGAGGCCGACCTTGCCCCCGATCGCCGAGTCCACCTGGGCCAGCAATGTGGTTGGCAGCTGGACGAGGGGCACGCCGCGCAGCCAGGTCGCGGCGATGAACCCGGCCGCATCACCGAGCGCTCCACCTCCGCAGGCGATGATCGGCTCACCGCGCTCCATGCGACGCCCGGCCAGCTGGCGGAGGGCGGCCTCGTATGCGGTCATGGACTTGGCCTCCTCGCCGCGCGGCAGGAGGAGCGGCTGGACCTCGATCGTGCCATCGGCCCCGAGGGCGCCAGCGATGCGTTCGCCGTGCCGGTCCCAAGCCTCGGGTTCCGATGCCAGGGTCGCACGTCGCGTGCCGAGCGAGGCGATGGCCGTCGCGGTGGCCCGGACGGCGTGCCCCGCACCGATGTCGATCCGCCCGACGGTGGTCGCGGCGGCCAACAGGCGCGTCCCGTGGGGTGCCGGGCGCGCGATGGCGTCGGCGAGGCGGCCCGCGACCTCATCGACGCGGCCGCTGCCCTCGACGGGCTCGGCGGCGTCGTAGAACCGAGTGCGGGCGGCGAGGAGGTCACGCACTGCCCCGGTGGGCTCACGGCCGGCGATGAGGGGCCGCACGGTCCGACTGGTGGCCAATCGCCCGGCGACCACCTCGGGTGCCGCCGTCAGATGGAAGGCACGTCGGCCGCGATAGAGGTGCCAGCGGTTGCGCGGGTCGACGACCGCTCCGCCACCGGCGGCGACCACGCGCGTCGTCCGCGTCGCCGGATCGGCCGCGCCGAGCCCTTCGATGGCCGACCGCTCGCGTGCCCGGAAGCCGGCTTCGCCCTCGGTCTCGAAGATACGCGCGACGCTCGTCCCGGCGGCCTGCTCGATGGCATCGTCCAGGTCGACGAATGCGGCCCCGCTGGCGCGCGCCACGCGCCGCCCGACGGCACTCTTGCCACTCCCGGGTGGCCCGACCAGGACGACGTCCATGGTGCTCTCAGTCGTCCCCGCCGGAACCGGACTCGGCCTCGTTCGCCGACACGGCCGCGGCGCCGGTCACGGCCAGCGTCCGTTCGCGATAGCGGGCCAGGTTGTCGCGCACTTCGAGGACGGAGTCGCCCCCGAACTTCTCGAGCACGAAGCGCGCCAGCGTGAGGAGCACCATGGCCTCGCCGATGACGCCGGCCGCCGGTACGACGCTGATGTCACTTCGCTCGTAGTGCGCGACCTCGACCGGCTCACCAGTGCGCAGGTCTGCGGAGGGCAGGGGCCGCGCGAGGGTGGAGATCGGCTTGACCGCGCCACGCACGACGATGGGCTCGCCGTTGCTGATGCCGCCGGTCAGGCCACCCGCCGCATTGCTGCGGTGGAGCCAGCGTCGCACCGGTCCCTCGTCGAGGCCCTCGATGCCTGGGGCGTCAGGATCCTCGCCGATGCCGGTGATGACATCGTGGACGCCCGACCCGCGGCGCCGGGTCTGCTCGAAGCCCAGCCCGAACTCGACGCCCTTGACAGCCTGGATGGAGCAGATCGCCTGGGCCAGGGCGCCATCGAGCCGGCGGTCCCAATGGACATAACTGCCAAGCCCGACCGGCACGCCGGTGACGACGACCTGGAAGACACCGCCGAGCGTGTCCCCGGCCGCCCGTGTCTGGTCGATGGCCGCGATCATGCTCGCCTCGGCTTCGGGGTCGGGACAGCGCAGGGGGCTGGTCTCGGCCTCCTCGCGGGTGCGGCTGGCGGCGGCGGGGTCGATGGCGACGCCCCCGACCTCGGCAGTGAAGCTCCATACGTCGATGCCGAGCTGACGAAGGAAGGCCCGGCAGACGGCGCCAGCCGCGACGCGGGCGGTCGTCTCGCGCGCGCTTGCCCGTTCGAGCACGTCACGCACGTCATCGAAGCCGTACTTGAGAGCGCCGGCCAAGTCCGCGTGGCCCGGCCGCACGCGGGTCACCGCTTGCGCCTTCTTGTTGCCGTCCTCGACGAGGCTTGCCAGGTCGGCGGCCTGTTGGTCGCTGAGCGCTTCGACCTGCATCACCTGCGTCCAATTCTCCCAGTCCTTGTTGCGCACAAGGAGAAGGATCGGCGAGCCGAGCGTCCGGCCCCGACGGACACCAGCCAGGATCTCGGCCCGGTCCTGCTCGATGGCCATCCGCGCTCCGCGCCCGTAGCCGCGTTGTCGGCGTCCGAGGTCGAGCGCGATCGCGTCGGCAGAGACGGGGATGCCGGCCGGCAGGCCCTCGAGCGTGGCCGCCAGTGCCGGCCCGTGCGACTCCCCGGCTGTCAGGAAGCGGAAGGCCATCGTCAGGCCGGGTCGCCCGCGGGCGCTGGCTCGGCGGCCTCGTCGACCTCCCGTGCACGCTCGTCGACTTCGGGCGATGGTTCGCCTGCCGCGTCGACCTCGGGCGGTGGCTCGGCTGCCTCTTCGACCTGGGGCGGTGGCTCGGCTGCCTCTTCGACCTCGGGCGCTGACGCGGTGGCCATGTCGACCTCCGGCGCTCCGACCGCACCATCGCTCGTCAGGCCCGCGTCCAGCTGCGCGCGCATGAGCTCGAGTGGCGCGGCCTGGCCGGTCCAGAGCTCGAAGGCCGCGGCACCCTGGTGAAGGAGCATGACCTCGCCGTTCATGGTCGCGGAGGCGCCAGCCGCGGCAGCATCGGCCAGCAAGTGCGTCAGGCGTGGCCGGTAGACGAGGTCCATGACCATCAGCTCGGGAGGGATGAGGTCGCCCGGGATGGGCGAAAGATCGCTCCCCAGGCCGACCGAGGAGGCGTTCACCAGCACCTTCGCCTTCGACAGCTCGACCTCGATGATCGACTCGTGCCAGGGCATCGCCTTGAGCTCCATGTGGGAGGCGCTCTTGCCGAAGAAGCGGACGAGCCCCTCCGCCCGATGAAGATGCCGATTGAAGACGATGACCCGCAGGAAGCCGACCGTGATGAGGCCGTGGACGACCGCCCTCGCGCCACCCCCGGCCCCTAGCACGACCGCGGTGCGCGGCATCTTCTGCCGCCCGACCAGCTGGTCGAGGGCGATCTTGAAGGCCGGCACGTCGGTGTTGTGGCCGACCAGCCGGCGACCCTCGCGGGTGATGGTGTTGACCGCGCCGGTGGCCTGAGCATCCTCGGTCAGGCGGTCCACCATCGGGACCACCCGCTCCTTGTGCGGGATGGTCACGTTGGCGCCGAGATAGTCGTCGCCGCGCAGGCGCTCCACCGCCTCCGCCAGCTCCGGCGCGGCCACGTCGAGCAGCTCGTAGCGGGCATCGATGCCCGCCGCGTCGAGGGCAGCCTGTTGCATGGCAGCGGAGAGCGAGTGGGCGACCGGGTGCCCGATGAGGACGAGTCGCTTGCTCATGCTCGGATCCTTTCCAGGTCGCGGAAGAACGCCGGGTAGGAGACCGCCACCGAGCGACCGTCGAATCGGACGGGAGCGGCGGCCAGAAGTCCGGCCACCGCGAACGTCATGGCCAGGCGATGATCGTCGAGCGCGCCGGCCTCCCCGCCGCGCAGTCCGTGACTCGGTCGATGCGCGCCACCCTCGATGACGAGATCGTCGCCCTCGATCGTGACGCGTACGCCGAGCGCGTTCAAGCCCCCGGTCGTGCCCGCCAGCCGGTCGCTCTCCTTGACCCGCAATTCGGCGGCGTCGTGGATGCGTGTCGTGCCGCGGGCGCAGGCCGCGGCCAGGCAGAGGACCGGGATCTCGTCGATGGCCGCAGCCACGTCGGTGGGCGCGATCTCGATCGCTTCGAGCCGGCTCGAACGCACCGTCAGGTCGGCCAGCGGTTCGCCCGCATCGCCTGG
>JBEVDC010000012.1:0-3485 GCA_040514195.1 Candidatus Limnocylindrales bacterium
AGCCTGCCGCGAGAAGGTCTCGGCGGCGACCGGGATCACCACGCATCAACTCCTCAAGTACTGATCATCGCGGGCGTGGCAGAGCGAGATGTCGAGCCAGCCGACGCGTGACGGGGATCTGATTAGCGCTCGAACCAGGCGGTCGTGTCGTGGCGCGCGGCATCCTCGTCGAACTCGGTCGAGGCGGCCGCGTCACGCGGCGCTGTCGATGTGCGCGCCAGGTTTCCGGCGGCGTCGGTCGCTCCGGCCCAGTGCGCCTCGGCCAGGAGGTCGTTGATGGCCTCGATGTAGGCCTCGACGGAGGCTGCGATGATGTTCGGCGATGTGGACGCGCCCTCGTAGGCGCCTTCGGATCGGGCGCCCTCGGCGTCCGGCGGCGGGGCCAGCCGGACGGTCACCCGACCCTCCGCGTCAGGCCCCTCCGCGAGCGCGTGGACGTCGTAGCCGATGAGTCGGGGGTGGCCGGTGAGGACGCCGGCCAGGGCCGTGTCGACCGCCCCGAAGAGTGCATCGACAGCGCCATTGCCCTCGGCCGTCGCCTCCCAGCGATGGTCGCCGCTCTCGAGGACCACGACGCCGCGGCTCTGGACGTTGGAACCCGTCGTGCAACTCCAGCGCGCCAGGTGGATGCGCTGCGTCTCGAAGGCGGCGTCGGTCATGATCGGCCTCCCGGGCTGGCGGTCGTGAAGTGCCGCTCGTCGCGGCGCTCCGACGACTGAGCGCCGCTCTTCCAGAGCGCGTACTCGAGCGAATCGCCGAGCGCCTGCCAGGAGGCGGCGATGATGTTGGTATCAGAGCCACCCGTGGACCATGTCCCCCACTCCGCGAGGGAGTCGATGACCACGCGGGTCTTGGCGGCGGTGGCGGCGTCGCCGTCGAGGATGCGCACCTTGTAGTCAACGAGATGGACCCCGTCGAGCTGCGGGTAAAAGGCGCGCAAGGCCTGGCGCAGGGCCGTATCCAGAGCGTTGACCGGGCCATTGCCGTCAGCGGCGGTGTGGAGGACCTCGCCATCGACCTCGACCTTGACCGTCGCTTCGGCGCGCAGATCCTGCCCGTCGCGTTGCTCCACGAGGACCGTGAAGTCGAGCAGCTTGAATGGCGCCACGTAGTCTCGGCCGTGGCGGCGGATGAGGAGCTCGAAAGAGGCCTCGGCGCCCTCGAAGCTGGCGCCCTCGGACTCGAGCTGCTTGATGAGCTGGCTCAGCTCGCGCGGATCGACGACGCCCTCCAGCTCATGGCCGAGCTGCTCCGCGCGCCACTGGGTATTGACACGCCCGCCGAGCTCGGACACGACCAGGCGCGTCTCGTTGCCGACGAGGGCCGGGTCGATGTGCTGGTAGGCATGGCGGACTTTGGCGGTCGCCGCACCATGCACGCCGCCCTTGTGGGCGAAGGCACTGGCCCCGACATACGGGGCATGGCCGTCGGGCGTGATGTTGGCGATGCCGGCGACGTAGCGCGACAGCTCCGCGAGCGCCGTCAGGTCGGCAGCACCGGGCACGGTCTCGATGCCCATCTTGAGGCCGAGGTCGGCCCAGATGGTCACGATGTTGGCATTGCCGCAGCGCTCCCCGTAGCCGTTGACGGTGCCCTGGACGTGACGCACCCCGGCACGCACGGCGGCCAGCGAGTTGGCCACGGCGAGGCCGGCGTCGTCGTGGACATGGATGCCGTAGCGGACCGCGTCGCCCAGGTCCAGGGTGGTGATGACGTCGCCGACGATGGTCGAGATGTCGTCGGTCATGCAGCCGCCGTTCGTATCGCACAGGGCGAGGGTCCCGGCGCCGGCGGCATGAGCCGCGTGGAGCGTGGCGAGGGCGTAGTCGCGGTCGGCCTTGTAGCCGTCGAAGAAGTGCTCGGCGTCGTAGACGATCTCAGCCCGACCGTCCTGGCGGCAGAAGGCGACCGAGTCGCCGACCATGGCGAGGTTCTCCTCTGGCGTCGCGCCGAGGACTTCGGTCACGTGGAGCAGCCAGCTCTTGCCGAAGATGGTGATGACCGGCGTACCGGCCGCGACCAGCGCCGCCAGGTTGGGGTCCTCCTCCGGCCGATTCGCGCGATGCCGCGTCGAGCCGAAGGCCGCGATCCGGGCGGTGCGCCAGGTCATCCCGCGGGCCGCCTCGAAGAACTCGGCGTCCTTGGGGTTGGAGCCCGGCCACCCGCCCTCGATGTACGGGAAGCCGGCCTCGTCGAGGCGGCGCGCGATGCGCACCTTGTCGGCTAGCGAGAGGACCATGCCCTCGCGCTGCGTGCCGTCGCGGAGGGTGGTGTCGTAGAGGAGGACGGCGTCGCTCACGACACGGCCCCCAGGCTGGTCGGCGGGGGCAGGTGCTCGATGACCGCGGCCGCGAAGGCGCTCGTGCCGGCGGGCTTGACGCTCACCGCACTGTCACCATCGGTCATCAGGTCTGGCGTCCGCCAGCCATCACGCAGGGCGGCACGCACGGCGTTCTCGACGACGGCCGCGGCGTCGGCGCGTCCAAAGGACCAGCGCAGCATCATGGCCCCCGAGAGGATGGTCCCGATGGGATTCGCCTGATCCATGCCCGCGATGTCGGGTGCCGAGCCATGGATCGGCTCGTAGAGGCCGAAGATGCCGTGCGCGGTCCGACGCTCGCCGATCGAGGCCGACGGCAGCATGCCAAGCGAACCGGCCAGCACCGAGGCCTCGTCGCTCAGGATGTCGCCGAAGAGGTTCTCGGTCACCAGGACGTCGAAGGCGGCCGGATGCTGGATGAGCAGCATGGCCGCGGAGTCAACGAGGCGGTGCTCGACGACGACGCTCGGAAACTCGGGCCGGAGCTCGTCAACGACCTTGCGCCACAGACGGGAGGTGGCCAGCACATTGGCCTTGTCGACGCTCGTCAATCGGCCGCGGCGGCCCTCGGCCAGCCCGAAGGCCAACCGCACGACGCGGCGGATCTCGGTCTCGGTGTAGGCCAGCGTGTCCACGGCGGCACGGCCGTCGGGCGTGGCCCGCTCCTCCGAGGGGCGGCCGAAGTAGAGGCCGCTCGTCAGCTCGCGCACGATCAGCAGGTCCACGCCGCGGAGCAGCGTTGGGCGCAATGGGGAAGCGCCCGTCAGCGCGGGCTCGACCGTGATCGGTCGCAGGTTGGCGTACAGGCCGAGGCCGCCGCGGAGCGCGAAGAGCGCCTGCTCGGGGCGCACAGCGGCGCTGGGATCGTCCCACTTGGGGCCACCGATGGCACCAAGGTAGATGGCGTCGGCCGCCGCGCATACGGCCAGGTCCTCGTCACGGATCGGCACGCCGAACTCGTCGATCGCCCGACCCCCGACGACCAGCTCGTGCCACTCGAAGGCGAAACCCATGCCAGCGCCGACGGCGTCGAGCACCCGGCGACCGGCTGCGATGACCTCCGGCCCGATGCCATCGCCTGGGATGGCCACCACCCGGTAGCGCGTCGCCGGCCGCGCGGCGACACCGGGCCGTCCGGACGTAGCGGGCTCCCCGGCCCGATCCC
>JBEVDC010000124.1:0-10636 GCA_040514195.1 Candidatus Limnocylindrales bacterium
CCACCTTGGTCGTCGTGGAGGTGAAGAGCCGCCTCGTCGACATCCAAGATCTGCTCAGCTCCGTCAATCGCAAAGCACGCCTTGCCCCGATGCTCCTCGTCGCCGAGCGAGGTTGGCGCGCGATGGTCCTGGGGCGGCTTCTCGTGCTACCGGCCTGGTCGACGAACTATGCCATCGTGAAACGGCACCGTGCCTCCCTTGGTGCGGCCTTTCCGGCCCGGAGTGTGCCAGTGCGTCACTGGCTTCGATCGCCGTCCGGCCCGTTGGCTGGCGTCTGGTTCGTCCGAGACACCGCGGCAGACGGTGTCTCGACTTTGCCCCAAGGTCGCCGAGTCGTGCGCAGGGTCCGACCACGCTCAACGGCAGGCTCCTGACCCGGCCGATTATCCGCGACACCGCCATGAGGGCTGACTCGGACGGAGTTGTCTGCCAAACCGGCTCGGGCGGTAAGTCGGACGAACGCTGTGCCAAGGCTCGTGCGCCCGGTGTCGCCTGAACGTGGCCACGCGAGGCGGTCACCACTCGTACACTCCGCGCATGTCCGACACGTCCATGGCGAGCAACGGCGGCCACCCATATGACCGACCGAGCGACCCCGCCAAGCGCCACTCGGCGGCACTGACGGACGGGCCGGATCGAGCGCCGGGGCGGGCGATGCTCAAGGCCATCGGCTTCACCGACGAGGACCTCGCCAAGCCGATCATCGGCGTGGCCACGACCTGGATCGAGACGATGCCGTGCAACTACAACCAGCGCCGGCTGGCGGAGTCGGTCAAGGTCGGCATCCGGCGGGCAGGCGGAACGCCCATGGAGTTCAACACCATCGCGGTCAGCGACGGCGTGACCATGGGCACCCAGGGCATGAAGGCCTCGCTCGTCAGCCGAGAGGTCATCGCCGACTCCATCGAGCTGGTGGCGCGCGGCCACCTCTTCGATGGACTCGTCTGCCTAGTCGGCTGCGACAAGACCATCCCAGGCGCGGCGATGGCCGTGGCACGCCTCGACATCCCGGCCGTGATCCTCTACAACGGCACCATCTACCCGGGTGTCTACAAGGGCAGGCGGGAGGCGACGGTGGTCACCGTCTTCGAGGCGGTCGGCGCCTACCGTGCGGGCAAGATCACGCTCGACGACCTGTACGAGGTCGAGAATGTCTCGTGCCCGGGCCCGGGCGCCTGCGGTGGTCAGTTCACGGCCAACACGATGAGCACCGTGCTGGAGTTCATGGGCCTCTCGCCGGCCGGCTTCAACGGCGTTCCGGCGGAGGATCCGCTCAAGGATGAGGTGTCTGAGCGGACCGGCGAGCTGGTCATGGACCTCGTTCACCACGACCGGCGTCCGAGCTCGATCGTCGACCGACGCTCGGTCGAGAACGCCATCGCCTCGATCTCGGCCACCGGGGGATCGACCAACGGCGTCCTGCACATGCTGGCCATGGCGCGGGAGTTCGGGATCGCGTTGACCATCGACGAGTTCGGCGAGGTCGCCGACCGGACCCCGATCGTGGCGGACATGATGCCCGGCGGCCGCTACGCCGCTTCGGACATGTACGACGCGGGCGGCGTGGCGCTCGTCATGCGCGAGCTGCTCAAGCGGCCTGGGCTCCTGCACCCGGATGCGGCGACGGTGGATGGACGGACCATCGGCGAGATCGCGGCTGCCGTGGTCGAGACCGAGGGCCAGCAGGTCGTTCGCCCGTTGGAGGCGCCGGTCAAGCCGACCGGGGGCCTCGCCATCCTGCGGGGTTCGCTCGCGCCCGAGGGTTGCGTGGTCAAGCTGGCCGGCCACGAGCGCCTCTTCCATCGCGGTCCGGCTCGCGTCTTCGAGTCCGAGGAGGCCTGTTTCGAGGCGGTCAAGGCTCAGCGCATCGTGGCGGGCGATGTCGTGGTCATCCGCTATGAAGGCCCGGCCGGTGGCCCCGGCATGCGGGAGATGCTGGGCGTCACGGCGGCCCTCGTCGGCGAGGGGCTGGGTGAGTCGGTGGCGCTCCTCACGGACGGACGATTCAGCGGCGGGACGCACGGTCTGATGATCGGTCACGTCGCGCCCGAGGCCGCGCTCGGAGGTCCGATCGCGATCGTGGAGGAGGGCGACGTGATCACCATCGACGTCGCGCGCAAGACGCTCGACCTGGACGTCACACCCGGCGAGGTCGCCCGGCGATCGGCGAGCTGGTCCCCGCCGGCGCCACGATATACGTCCGGCGTGTTCGCCAAGTACGCCGCGCTGGTCAGCTCAGCCAGCGAGGGCGCCATCACCACACGGCGTCGATGAGGTCACGATGTCCGAGCGTGACGTCCTGACCGACGCGGAGCGCCGTTTCCTCGAGGAGCGGCGACACGCCGTCCTCGCCACGACGGCACCCGACGGTCGTGCGCGCCTGGTGCCCATCTGCTACGCCCTGACCGACAAGACGGACAAGGTCGGCCGACCGATCCTCTACACGCCCATCGACGAGAAGCACAAGCGGACCGACAACCCACATGACGTGGCGCGAGTCCGTGACCTATTGGTGCTGCCGGAGCTGACGCTCGTCATCGACCGCTGGGACGAGGATTGGGATCGACTGGCCTGGCTCCGGATCTATGGCCATGGCGAGCTCCTCGAGCCGCAGCCGGGCGAAGCGGCCGAGCACGCCGCCGCCATCGCGCTGCTGCGGGCGCGCTACCCACAGTACGCCACCCACGACCTCGAGCATCGGCCGATCATCCGCGTCGCGCTGGAGCGCGTCGTCAGCTGGGGCGCCTTCGAGTGACGACTGGCCGAGCCATCGGCCCCGACACAGCCTTCGATGAGATGGTCGGGCACCTCCAGGCGCTCATCCGACTCCGGACCGTGAACCCACCGGGCGACGAGATCCTGGCTGCTCGCTACCTCGCCGGGGTGCTCTCCGAAGCCGGCCTCGAGCCCGTCGTGCTGGAGCCGTACCCGGGCCGCGGCAATGTCATCGCTCGCCTCAAGGGCGATGGGAGTGGCGGCGGCCCCCTCCTCCTTCTGGCTCATCTCGATGTCGTGCCCGCCGACCCCGAGCGATGGACGCACGACCCCTTTTCGGGCGAGATCGCCGGTGGCTACGTCTACGGCCGCGGGGCCGTGGACATGAAGGGCATGGCGGCCATGGAGCTGCAGGTCGTCCTTGGGCTGGCCCGCGAGGCTGCCGCGGCCGGCCTCGATCCCGCCCGCGACCCCATCCCCCGCCTGCGACGCGACGTCATCTTCGCCGGCACCGCAGACGAGGAGGCGGGCGGTTTCCAGGGCATCGCCTGGATCGTCGACCAGGAACCTGCCCTCCTCCGGGCGGACGCCTGCCTGACCGAAGCCGGGGGCATCAGCGTCCAGATCGGAGAGCGGCGCTTCTACCCCATCCAGGCGGCGGAGAAGGGGTTCCATCGATTCCAGATCACCGTCCGCGGGAAGGCCGGGCACGCCTCGATCCCGCGAGCCGACAACCCGCTCGTCGTCGCCGGCAGGGTGCTCGACCGACTCGGCTCACAACCGCCGATGCGCGCCACGAAGCTCATGGCCCGCGCCATCAAGATGGTCCAGGCCGCGCTGCCCGCCGGGGCCACGCAAGGCTCGATCGACCCCCGGACGCGCCGGGCCATCGGCGCCCTGCTGCGTGACACCATCAGCCCGACCATCATCCACGCCGGGTCGAAAGACAACGTCATCCCCGGCGAGGCTTCGATCATCATCGACTGCCGCATCCTGTCGGGCACGACCGAGGCCTCGATGGAGGCCGAGTTGCGGGAGCGGATCGGCGAGGAGCTCTGGCGAGCCTGCGAGATCGTCACCACGCAGTTCGGTGTACCGCTCGAGCAGCCGCTGCCGCATCCGCTCTTCGATCTCTGCGCCGAGACCCTTCGTCGCCACGATCCCGACGCGGTGCCGATCCCGATCATGGCGCCCTTTGCCACCGACGCCAAGCACACGACGCGCCTTGGCATCCCGACGTATGGCTTCTCACCGCTCCGGCTCGACCCGGACGAGCCGTTCCTCGAGCGCTTCCACGGCGACGACGAGCGCGTCGGGCTGGACGCGCTCCGCTTCGGCCTGCCGGTCCTCGACGAGGTGGTTCGCCGCTACTGCGGCTGACGTGGCGTTCGCCTCCTCGACCTCGCTGCCCGCCGCGGGTCGCGCTACGACCCCTCGGGTCGTGCCTTGATGAGCCGTCCCCGGCGCGTCACGGCGTGACTGGCCAGGGCGGCCACGCCCATGGCCACGAGGGCCCGCTCCTGCGCGGGCAGGGGCCGCACGACGGCCAGGAACTGCTCGGCACGGGCGCCATCGATGAGGCCGATCAGGGCGCTGCCCTCCGGCGTGACCTCGACCACGCGCTGCCGTCGATCAGCGACCTCCTCGTGACGCTCGACGAGGCCCCGCGCCTCGAGCGCCGTGACGATGCGCGACGTTGCCGACGTGGAGCGGCCGATCACGTCGGCCAGGTCGGCGATGGTCAAGGTGGCCGTGCCTGCCGCGGCATAGAGGGCGGCCAGCTGGGTGAAGCCAAGGCGGAGCTCGCCGAGCTGGGCCGCGAAGCCGATCACCAGGTCGCGCCAGAGCGCCTTGCCCATCGCGATCCGGTCGGAGAGCTGCAGGGGGTTCTGGATGACCGCGCCCGCGGCCACCACCTCGGGCGACAGCCCGCCGCGTTCTCGTCCACCCGTCCGCCCTGTCATCCCGGCAGCGTAACGAGTCACGACGATCCGTGCATGGCTGCACGCGTTCAGCCGGTGCCCGGACTCCCACGGAGTAAGGTGCGAGTGTCCGGCCCAGACGGTGCGATCACGCGCCCGTGGCGGCCGCAAACGAGGAGTCGATGGGCACGATCGCGTTCGTCTTCCCAGGCCAGGGCTCGCAGTCGGTCGGTATGGGTGAGGCCCTGGCCGCGAGGCATCCGGCGGCCGCCGACACCTTCGCTGCCGCCGACGTCGCGCTCGGCGAGCCGATCACCGCCCTCGCCTTCAAGGGACCCGCTGAGGACCTCGATCGCACGCAGAACGCCCAACCGGCCCTGCTGGCGACCTCGATCGCCTACCTTCGTGCGCTCCAGCGCGCGCTCACGGCCGCTGGTCGGGCGCCCCTGGAACCGGCATTCTTCGCCGGCCACTCCATGGGCCAGTACTCGGCCATGGTGGCCGCCGGCGTCGTCTCGCTCGACGACGGCATCCGTCTAGTGCGCGAGCGTGGCCTCCTGATGCAGGCGTCAGGGCGTGACGGCGCGATGGCCGCCATCATCGGGCTCGACGAGACCCGGCTGCCGGAGCTCTTGGCGCATGGCCAGGCGCACGGCGTCCTGGGGGTCGCCAACCGAAACTCGCCCGGCCAGATCGTGGTCAGCGGTGAGCGGGCAGCGGTCGAGGCGGCCGCAGAGGCGGCGAAGGCGCTCGGTGCCAAGCGGGCGATCGTCCTGCCGGTCAGTGTCGCCGCTCACTCGCCCTTGATGAGCGATGCCGCCGAGGGCATGCGCCGCGTGTTGGCGGGTGTGGACTTCTCCGACCCCGTTGCGCCGTTGCTCGCCAACGCCGACGGGCGCCTGCTGACGACCGGCGAGGCCTGCCGAGCCGAGCTCGTTGACCACCTGACGACCGGCGTGGACTGGGTCGACGCCGTCGAGGCGATGGCGTCGGAGGGTGTGAGCAGCTTCATCGAGGTCGGCCCTGGCCGAGTCCTGACCGGCCTCATCAAGCGCATCGTCCCCGACCTCGAGGCCTTCGCCCTCGACGACCCCGCGGCGCCCGGGCGGTTCGCCATCCCCGACATCGACGCCGTGCCCGCGTCCGCCTGAAGGAGACCGACCGCCCGATGCGTCGCCCCGACTACACCCGTCGCGTGGCCGTGACCGGCCTCGGCATCATCAGCCCGATCGGCCAGGACATCGATTCCGCCTGGTCGAACCTGGTCGATGGCCGAACAGGCCTCAAGCGCATCACCCGCTTCGACCCGTCGCCATACGAGGCCCAGGCCGCGGGCGAGGTCAACGACTTCGAGCCCAACGCCTGGATGAACTTCAAGGAGGTCCGACGGACCGACCGCAACGTGGTCCTCGGTGTGGCCGCGGCCAAGCAGGCACTGACGGACTCGGGCCTCGAGATCTCGGACGAGAACCGCGACGACATCGGCGTCATCTTCGGCTCGGGCGGCGGCGGGCCGCAGCTGATCATGGACGCCAAGCTGGCCTGGGATACCAAGGGCGCTCGAACGGTCAGCCCGTTCTTCATCGCCAACATGCTGCCCGACACCGCCTCGGGTCAGATCGCGATCGAGACCGGTATCCGCGGCCCGAACATGTGTGTCGTGACGGCCTGCTCGACCGGCACGCACAACATCGGTGAGGCGGCCGAGGGCATCCGGCGGGGCGACTACATCGCTGCCATCACCGGCTCGACCGAGTCGCCGCTCCACGAGATCGTGCACGTCGGCTTCAGCAACATGCGGGGTATGGGCCTGCCCAGGGAGGGTGAGGGCATCGAGACCGTCTCGCGACCCTTCGACGCGACCCGCAACGGCTTCGTCCTGGGTGAAGGTGCCGGCGGCCTGATGGTCGAGGACCTCGAATTCGCCAAGGCGCGCGGCGCGCGCATCTACGCCGAAGTCGTGGGCTATGGCTCCGCAGCCGACGCCTGGGATCTCATCCAACCGATCGAAAAGGGCGACGGCGTGCGCCGGGCGATGATCATGGCCATGGAGCGACACGGCGTGCCCGCCGACGAGGTGGACCTCATCAACCCGCACGGCACCTCGACGCCGCTCGGCGACTTGCGCGAGGCGCAGGCCATCTGGTCCACCTTCGGCGACCACACGCCGGAGGTCGCCATCAGCGCCACGAAGTCGTTGACCGGGCACCTGATGGGCGCGGCGGGCGCCATCGAAGGCATCTTCACTGCCCTCTCGGTCCACCATCAGGTCGCCCCGGCCACGCTCAACTTCCGCGACCCGGATCCGGAGATCAACCTGGACGTCGTCCACGGCTCGTCGCGCGAGATGGAGATCCGCTACGCGATGTCCGACAACATCGGCCTCGGCGGCCACAACGGCGCGGTCATCTTCAAGCGCTACGACGGCGACTGACGCCCGATGACCGACGATCGGCCCGATGGCCCGCAGGTGGCGGACTCCGAGCCAGTGCGCGATAACGAGTCGGCGCCAGACGAGCCGGTCACGGTCCTCTACTTCTACAAGACGCGCTGGGGCACGCACGACGAGTTCATCGAGCTCTTCGAACGCAATCACTGGCCGTTCCTTCAGGCCGGCTTGGCGGACGGCCACTTCGTCGAGGTGAAGCGCTACGTGCCCCGCTTCCACGGCGACGGCCGAGCGGATTGGGACGTCCTGGTCTCCATCACCTATCCGACCTTCGGGTCGCTCGCCGAACACGCTCCCCGCGACCTCGCCGGCGAGCTCTTCTCGGACCTGGAAAAGCTCGGAGCCGATGAACGGCACCGCTTCGAACTGCTCGAGGCCCACTGGGATGTGGTCCTGGAGGAGCGCCCGCTGCCTCGACCTAGACCGACGCCACGGTCGACGCGCAGCGTCAACTCCAGCCGGTCGCCATCATGGCCACCGTGATCGACAGCCTTCCCCAGCCCGACCCTATCCTGGGCTTCCACGGGCCCGGCTCCGCCATCTGGCGCGTCAACCGTGAGGCCGTGCTGCTCGGTGCCGGCCCCGCGGCTTTGCTCCTCCAGATCGCCCACCCGCACGTGGCAGAGGGCGTCGCCCATCACAGCGACTTCGAGACGGACCCGTGGCTTCGCTTGCGACGCACGCTGCGGACCACGCTGGCCATCATCTTCGGCGACGGCCCGACCGCCGAACGCGCGGTGCGGCGACTCAACGGCGTCCATGCCACGATCCGGGGGCAAGCCACGGACCCGACCGCCCGAGCGGTGGCCGGGGCTGCCTATCGAGCCATGGACCCGGAGCTCCTGTTGTGGGTCCAGGTGACGCTCGTCTGGACCAGCGTCCAGGCCTACGAGCAGTGGGTCGGTAAGCTCGACGTCACCGACCGCGAGGAGCTGTGGGCCGAGGCGCGCGAGGTCGGCCGGCGCCTGGGCATCCCCCTCGATGCCAGCCCGCCCGACTGGCCGGCGCTCGAGGCCTACTGGGACCGGATGCTGGCCCCTGACAGCCCGATCGCCATCACCTCGACCTCCCGACGCCTCGCGGCATCGATCATCCGCCCGCCGATCCCGGGCTTGCCGGCCCCGGCCGTCGACCTGCTGGCGACACCCGGTCTGGGGCTGCTGCCGGCTCGGATCCGGTCCGCGTATGCCATCCCGTGGGGACCCGCGCGCGCCTCGATCGCCCGCCTCGGTGGCTTCGCACTTCGTCTCTGGGTTGGGCTCGTGCCGAGCGCCTGGCGGTCGATGCCGCAGGCACGCGCCGCCGAGACGCGTGCGCGCGGCGCTGATCGTCGTGCCCGGGATGCCGCCGCTCGGGTCCCGCGCAGCGACGCGTCGCTACAATCCAGCGGACCCGCCCCCCAGGAGCCGACTGCCCGTGCCTAGCCAGGATCTCTCGCGTCGTGCCGTGGTCACCGGCCTCGGCGCCGTGACGCCCATCGGCAACGACCACCCGACCTTCTGGCGGAACCTCGTGGCCGGAGTCAGCGGAGGGGGGCCGATCACCACCTTCGACGCCAGCGGCTATGACGTTCGCATCGCGGCTGAGGTCAAGGACTTCGATCCGACGGTGGCCATGGACCGCAAGATGGCCCGTCGCATGAGCCGCTTCATCCACCTCGCGATGGCAGCGGGCAAGGAGGCAGTCGAGGACTCGGGACTGGACTTCGGCGAGTGGAGCCCCGAGCGTCGAGACCGCGTGGCGGTCTGCGTCAACACCGGCGGCGGTGGGCTCGACCAGGTCATCATCGGCGCTGAGGTGGCGCGCGAGAAAGGTCCCAACTTCGTGAGCCCGTTCGCCATCCCGGCGCTCTCCGGGTCGATGGCAGCTTGTCAGCTCTCGATGGCCTACGGCCTGACCGGGCCGGTCATCACGCAGGTCGCCGCCTGTGCCAGTTCGGTCATCGCCTTCCTCGACGCCCTGCGCATGATCCAGCGCGGCGAGGTCGACGTCGTCCTGGCGGGTGGCTCGGAGGCGCCGCTGGAGGCGATGGCGTTCGCCGCGCTCGGCAACATGGGGGCACTCTCCAAGCGCAACGACGACCCGACGCATGCCTCCCGCCCGTTCGATCGCGACCGCGATGGCTTCCTCTTTGGCGAAGGCGCGGGGGTCGTTGTCGTGGAGTCGGCCGAACATGCGCTGACCCGCGGGGCACGCATCGAGGCCGAGCTGGTCGGCGCCGCGCTGACGGCCGACGCCTTCCACATCTCGGCCCCCGAGCCGACTGGCCGCGGCGCCACGATGGCCATGACCAAGGCCATGGCCGACGCCGACCTGGCACCCGACGAGATCGACTACGTCGTCGCCCACGGCACGTCCACGCCGCTCAACGACCTGACCGAGACGCGCGCCATCAAGGCCGCCTTCGGTGCCTACGCGCACAAGGTCCCGATCAGCTCGCCAAAGTCGATGATCGGCCATCTGCTCGGCGCGGCCGGGGTCGCATCCGCCCTCACCGCGTTAGGTGCCATCCGCGAGGGCGTCATCCCGCCGACCGCGAACCTCGAGCACCCCGACCTGCCCGAGTGCGACCTCGACTACGTGCCGCTCGTGGCGCGCAAGGCAGCCGTAGACACCGCGATGTTCAACGGCTTCGGTTTCGGCGGCCAGAATGCGGTGGCCATCTTCCAGCGCTTCGAGGCCTGATCGACCCTCAGCCGCGCGCCTCGTCGATCAGCCGCAGTTCGCCGATCACGTCATGGGCTGCGTAGAAGACCGGCGACAACACATGGTCGCCCGCGCCCAGGCGCTCCTCGTCTGCCGCGGCGGCGCGTCGCCCGTCGAAGAGCAGGATCCGGAAGACCGTCCCTCCGGCGACCGGCAACGGTGGGTCGATGTTCGGGGCGAAGGCATCCAAAACCCCTTCGACCGCCATCAGCAGCCGGTGCGTCGCCGCCACGACCCGGGCATGGCCCCCACCGCCGATGATCCCGCCCCCGGAGCTGTAGTACAGGCTGGTCGAGCCGTCGGCGATCGCGACGAGCGAGGCCACGCCGTTCGGGAAGCCCATATCCATGACGAGGCCCCACACACGAGGGAGCTCTGGGGTGGGTCTCAGTCGCAGGTCATCTGCCGACGCGTCGAGGATCTGTCGACGGAGGGACAGGTAGACGTCGCCTGAGCCGAATGCGCGACCGATGAGCCCGCGCAAACGCTCCACGGGTACGACCTAGACGCCCCGGCGGGTCGACCCGATCGGCTTCGGCGGGATCTGCCCTCCTTCGAACTCGGCCATCTGCGCCAGAAGGTCCGCGGGGATGCGGGTCGGGCGCTGGGTGCCGTAGTCGAACATGACCAGAACGGTCTCGCCTTCAGCGACCAACCTACCAGCCCCGCGCGTCGAATTTGCGTCGGCGGTGACGCGGTAGCCGAAGGCGAACGACGAATGCCCGGCCCAGACCGTACGACACCCGACCAGCAGCCGCTCGCCGTACCAGGCCTGAGAGCGGAAATCCACCCTGGCGTGGGCCAGGATGATGCTCACTGGGTCGTCCGTGATGCCTTCGAAGTC
>JBEVDC010000188.1:0-3035 GCA_040514195.1 Candidatus Limnocylindrales bacterium
GTCGAGGGCCCGCCTGATGCGATCGTCCATGATCGGCCGATGACTCTCCTGGTAGTGGTTGCCTATGCAACTATTCTACCACCAGCCCCTCAGCCCGCCTGCGATCGAGCGTCCGCCTCGGCACGCAGAGCCGCCTTGTGTGCTCGCTTGCCGGCCTGGTAGGTGGCCAGCGCCTCGGGCGAGTCGACGTCGCCGAGGGTCGGATGATCGGGCGCCACCGCCTCCCAGCCGGTCGGCCGGACACCGAGCCGCTTGGCGAGGACGGCGATGATCGTCTTGGCCTTCATCTCGCCGATGCCCGGTAGGGCCAGGAGCCGGCGCTCCAGGTCGGCACCGTCCTTGGCTTCCGACCAGACGCGTGCGGCGTCGTCGCCGTAGGTCGCGGCGATGGCAGCACACAGCTCCTGGACACGTTTGGCCATGTTGCCCGGGAATCGGTGGATGGCCGGCCGTTGGCGGAAGACCGCATCGAGCGCGATCGGGTCCATCCGTGCGATGGCGGCCGCGTCCAGGCCTCCCAACCGACGCTGGAGGTCGAGCGGGCCGCTGAAGGCCTTCTGGACGGTGATCTGCTGGTCGAGCACGAAGCCGATCAGCAGTGCCAGCGGCTCGCGCACGAGCAGCCGGTCGGCCTCATCGTCGCCCGTGAAGTAGAGTCGATCGTCGGTCATCCCCGGGATGGTACGCCCGCACGAGCTCGGTGGTTCGGCACGTCGCCGCCGACGACCACGTTTGACAGAACGGCCCGGAGGCAGGATAGTGGGGTCACCTCATGAACGGCCCGCAGGTCTGAGCGATCGATCGTCCAAGCTCCCGCGACGCCGCTGAGGTAGCCAAACCACCACCACTCCGGGCCGATGTGCCCGTCGAGTGGCACAACGAACAGCACCGTGCCGCGTCGGGACCGAAAGGATCCCAGGACGCGCCGGTCGGAAGGAACGAAGACGCGATGATCTCGCGCAGCACCAACACCATCACCTCCATCAGCCAGCGGTCGGCCTCGATGCGCCGCCTGCAGGCGCACCAGCGCGCCGCGAACGCACGGCTCTTCTGCCGCACGAACGGCTGCGCCACCTTCATGCACCTTGACAGCCTCACCGGCATGGCCACCTGCCCCATCTGCGGTGCACGGCGCCGGGTCGACTGAACGATCACCTGAGCACGTGACCTTCGACGGACTCGGGCTGGCGCCCGAACTCCTCCGCGCCATCGGCGAGGAGGGCTACACCGAGCCGACGCCCGTCCAGTCGCAGGCCATCCCGCTCGTCCTCCAAGGCCGGGACCTGCTGGCTGCCGCCCAGACCGGGACCGGCAAGACGGCGGCTTTTGCGTTGCCCATCCTGCAGGCGCTGAAAGCCACCGCCAATGCCTCGTTCTCCCCAGCGCGCCACCCGATCCGAGCGCTCATCCTGACGCCGACACGGGAGCTGGCGATGCAGATCGTGGAGGCGACACGCACGTACGGACGCCACCTGCCCCTCGTCCGCTTGACCGCCGTCTACGGCGGCGTGCCCATCGAGCCGCAGACGGCCGCCCTGCGCGGTGGGGTCGAGATCCTCGTCGCCACGCCCGGTCGGCTCCTGGACCACGTCGGACAGCGGAACGTCAACCTCGGTCAGGTGGAGGTCCTCGTGCTCGACGAGGCCGACCGGATGCTCGACATGGGCTTCCTGCCGGACATCCGGCGCATCCTCGAGTTGCTGCCGGAGCGCCGCCAGAACCTGCTCTTCTCGGCTACCTTCAGCGACGACATCCGTCGTCTCTCAGGTTCGCTCCTGCGAGACCCGGCCACGGTCGAAGTCGCGCCACGCAACACGACGGCCGAGGGCGTGCGCCAGATCGTCTATCCCGTCGATCGCGATCGCAAGGAGCAGCTCCTGGCCCATCTCATCCGCGAGGGCGACCTGCGCCAGGTGCTCGTCTTCACGCGCACCAAGATCGCAGCGCGGCGACTGGCCTCTTGGCTGGACCGCAATGGCATCCCGGCTGAGGCCATCCACAGCGACCGGACCCAGCCCGAGCGGACGCGCGCTCTTGAGGCCTTCAAGCGCGGCGAGGTCATCGCCCTGGTGGCGACCGACGTGGCCTCGCGCGGCCTGGATATCGAGGACTTGCCGCACGTCGTCAATTTCGAGCTGCCGTTCGTGGCCGAGGATTACATCCACCGCATCGGCCGCACGGCGCGAGCCGGCGCCGAGGGCGATGCCATCTCGCTCGTGTGTGTCGACGAGGTCGACCTCCTGCGCGGCATCCAGCGCCTGCTCAAGCGGGCCATCCCATGGAAGGTCGAGGACGGCTTCATCCCCGACCGGAACGCCGAGGTCCATCCCATCCACCCGCGGACCCAGTCAGGCGGCAATGGCCAGGCCCGCGGAGCCCGCCCGACGGTCGGAGCGGGATCCGGATCGTGGGGCCGGTCGCGAGGGCGCTCAGCCCACTGAGTGCAGCGCTCAGCGCACGAGCGCGTGCTAGCTGAGGCCGAAACGCCGCCGACGTCCGGCCGCCGACGGGGCAACCGACTTGCGGACGCCGAGGCGGCGCAGGATGGCGTCGATCTCGTCCGTGTACCTCTGGCCCTCGGGCCGCGATTCGAGCCACAGCAGATAGCCTGGGTCGACGCGGGCGATCTCGCCCAATGACCAGCCGAGGTGGCGTCCAAAATCCAGCACGCTGCCGGAAGGCCGGCCCGGTGGCGGCCCCGCTCCGCCGGTTCCCGGTGGCATGCCGGCCGTCCAGCGGTGCCCTCCGGGCGCGTACTGGCCCGCCTGAGGTGGGGGCGGCGCGACGCCGTCGCCATTGGTCGCGCGGTCGCGCTGGGCGGCCATGGTCAGGCCGTTTGCCCGGTCCCACTCCGCCCGGCGTTGTTCGTCGCCGATGAGCTCCCAGGCGGCGTTGATCTGGACCATGCGCGCCCGCGCCTCGTGACCGGGCGCGATGTCAGGATGGAACCGGCGGGCGAGCGCGCGATATGCCTCGCGGATGGCCTCGTGCGTCGCTCGTTGGTCGACCCCCAGGACTCTGTAGGGGTCGAGCGC
>JBEVDC010000232.1:0-10899 GCA_040514195.1 Candidatus Limnocylindrales bacterium
GCGCCGGGGGCAGAAAGGCAGCAGCGCAGATGAAGAGGTCGAGGCGGCCACCGAGGCGCTCGTGGACCTGGCCGAAGAGGCGGCGCCGCAAGCCATAGGGCAGCCGCCGGCTGACCGCCCGCAGGCGGGCGAACTGTGCAGCCTTGCCCTGCTTCTCGACCTCCCGGTCGATGGATGACCAGAACAGGTCCAGGACCTGAGGGACGACGACCATCGTGGTCACCTGATGGGCGCGGATGGCTTCGAAGATGACCCGCGGATTGCGCGAGCGGATGTAGAGGATGGGCGCGTCCACGAGCAGCGCATAGGCCAGCTCGAGCTGCCCGAAGAGATGCGAGAGCGGTAACAGCGAGACGAGCCGATGCGGCTTGCGCGGCACGACATGGTCGGCGGCTTCGAGCGTGGCCAGGATGTTGCCGTGCGTGAGCATGGCGCCCTTGGGGGCCGCCGTCGTGCCCGAGGTGAAGACGATCTCGAAGAGCGTCTCGCGCTTGGGCCGCGGCATGGCGTCGATCTGCGCCTCCCAGTCCACGGGAAACGGCGGATCGCCTTCCCCGCCCCCGCCGGGCTCTGCGACCAGCCACGGCACGGTCCGGACGATGGCGTCCCCGAGCTGGACCTCGCGCGGGTCGGGGGCGTCCCGCCCGATGCCGATGGCCAGGTAGCGGGTCTCGGCTCTGGCGGCGATGCGTTCGATGACCTCCGGGGCCATGCGCAGGTCGAGGGGCACGATGGCGACCCCGAGGCGCATCGCGCCGAAGGTCACCGCCGCCAGCTCCGGGCCAGAGGGACACCAGGTCAGGAGCCGATCGCCGAGGCGCAGGCCGAGCGTGTGCAGACGCCAGGCCGCCAGGCGCGATCGGCGGAGCACTTCGGGCGCCGCCCACTCATCCGTCAGTCCGGCGTCGCCAGCGAGCGCCATCGCGACGTCGGTCGGGCGCCGCAGAGCGGCATCTTCCAGGATCGAGAGGATCGAATCGAACGCGCGCGCCTCGCGCTGGGTCTCACGCACCCCGCCATTGTGCCGCGATTGACCGAGTCTGGGACCTCGGCTAGACTCCGCGAGCCCTCACGCCGGGAGCCCGAGGATGGGTTGCCGAGCGTGCACGACCCACCGGACCGGCCGGCCCCGGCGGTGCGTGACGGGCGAAGTCGAAGCCGGCGGGGAGGTGTCCCAGGATTGGCTGAAGTCCGCGTCGGAGAGAACGAGTCCTTCGAGAGCGCGCTGCGACGCTTCAACAAGAAGATCCAGCAGAGCGGCATCCTCGCCGAGGCTCGTCGTCGCGAGCACTATGAGAAGCCGAGCGTCAAGCGCAAGCGCAAGGAAGCGAAGCGCAAGAAGGCCGCCCGCCAGGGCTAAGGCGCGCCGGTCCGCCCGATGACGGGCACCGACCGACAGCACGCCGGCCGCCCGGGCGCTACGCCACGGGAGCCGATCCGGTGACCCTCGCAGATCAGATCCAGGCCGCCATGACTGCAGCCATGCGGAGCCAGGACGCGCTCCGGCGCGACACGCTGCGCATGGTCACGGCCGCCGCCTACAACGCCGAGAAGGCCGCTCGTCGCCCGCTCACGGACGACGAGGTCGTGGCCGTGCTCGTGCGCGAGGTCAAGCAGCGACGCGAGTCTGTGTCGGCTTACGAGCAGGCCGGTCGTGATGACCTGGCCGCCAGGGAGACGGCCGAGATCGCCATCATCGCCGAGTTCCTGCCCAGACCCCTCTCGGACGACGAGCTGCGCACGATGGTCGCAGCCGCCATCGACGAGACCGGCGCCACATCGGCTCGTGATCTTGGCCGCGTCATGGGCGTGCTATCGCCACGCACGCGCGGCCGTGCCGACGGTAAGGTCGTCTCCGGCCTCGTCGCGCAGGAGCTGGCCCGCCGCGACCTGGTCGCCCATGAGCACGGGGCGACGAACTGATGCTTGCTCCCGGCATCGCCTCGGCCGCGTTCACCCGTCGTGACGCCGTGCGACTGGCCATCGCGGCGGGCGCCCTGGTGGCCGTCCTGACCGCCATCCTGGCGGTCGATCTGCTGCCGCAGACCGCCTTCACGGGTGGCGTCGGAGACCTCGCACCGAGTGCCGTCTATGCGCCGCGCGCCACGACGTATACCAGCCGTGTCGCGACCGATGCCGCCCGCGAGGAAGCGCGTCGGACGGTCGACTTCGTGTACGACTACTCGCCGGCCAGCGGCCAGCTGTCGGCCGCGCAGCAACTCGCCGCATACGACCGGACCGTAGCGCCGATCGATGCCGCGTTCGGCGCGGTCCTTTCGGACGAGGCCCGCCTGGCCGCGCTCGCGACCGCCATCGAGGGACTGACTCCGAGCTCCATCGCCACGCTCCAGGGGCTCGACGGGGCCACGTGGACGGACCTTCGCCTCGAGCTGGCCAACGTCCTGGACGCCGCCCAACGACAGGAGGTCCGTGACACCGATCTGCCGGGCGCTCGTGCTGCCCTCGCCTCGCGTGTGTCGCTCGCTTTCCCGGAGCCACAGCGCGTCCTCGGCGGGGAGATCCTCTCACCGCTCCTGGTCGCGAATTCGAGCTACGACGCCGTCGCCACCCAGCAGGCACGTGAGCAGGCCGCTGCCGCTGTCCAGCCGACGGTCGTGGACATCAAGCAGGGCGAGCTGATCGTCCAGGCTGGCGCCCGCCTGACCGAGGCCGACCTCGAGCGCCTGGGCGCCATCGGCGTCCTGGATGCCGCACCGGATCCGGCACGGATCGGCGGTTGGCTGCTCCTTTCGGCGTTGACCGTGGCGCTCTTCCTCGGCTGGGTCTGGCGCTTCCGCCCGGCCTTCTGGCATCGCAACAACGTGCTCCTGCTGGTCAGCCTTTTCCTGATCGTGACCACCATCGCGCTGCGCGCGACATCGGACCGGCTGATCCTGCCCTTCTTCATGCCCTTCGCCGCTGCCGCGCTCCTGACCGCCATCCTCCTTGATGCCGGGGCGGCGGTCGTCCTCTCGGCCATGATCGGCGTCCTGGCCTCGGTGGTCAGTGGTTCGGTCGAGCTCGGCGTCTACGTGCTGTTGGGCTCACTGGCCGGCGTGGTCACCATCCGTCACGGGGAGCGGCTCCAGCAGTTCGTCCAGGCGGCCGCGCTGATGGCGCTGGTCAACGTGGCCGTCATCGGCATCTTCGGGCTGCTCGGCGAGCACGACCTGACGGGCACCCTGCAACTCGTGGGCGCCGGCATCGCGGCGGCCATCGGCGCGGCTGTCGTGGCCGTCGGCACCTTCGCCGTGCTGGGCAACGTCTTCGGCTTCACGACCTCGTTCCAGCTGCTCGAGCTGGCCAATCCGTCGCAGCCGCTGCTGCGCCGGCTGCTGCTCGAGACGGCCGGCACCTACCACCACTCGCTGATGGTCGGCAACCTCGGCGAACGGGCGGCCGAGGCGACCGGCGCGGATCCACTGCTGGTCCGCGTCGCCGCCTACTACCACGACGTCGGCAAGCTGGCCAACCCGACCGCGTTCATCGAGAACCAGGCGGGGAACGACAACCTCCACGACGAGCTCTCGCCCCAGCAGTCGGCCGACATCCTCAAGGCCCACGTCGCGGCCGGCATCGACCTGGCCTACGAGTACCGGTTGCCGAAGCCGCTCATCGCGTTCATCCCGCAGCACCACGGGACGGCCGTCATCAGCTACTTCTATGCCAAGGCCCGGGACGAGGCGGTGGCCGCCGCCGGCGCACGCCCGGGCACGCCGGAAGCCGAAGCGGCGGCCGCGACGGTCGACATCAGCCGGTTCCGGCACTCGGGGCCCAAGCCGCAATCGCGGGAGGCCGCCATCCTCATGCTCGCGGACGGTGTCGAAGCCTCGGTCCGCGCGCTCACGTCGCAGGACGAGCCGGCCATCCGGGCGATGGTCGACCGAATCATCCACGAGCGCCTCGACGACGGCCAGTTCGACGAGTGCGACCTGACCCTTCGCGACCTCGAGCGCATCCGCGAAGCGTTCGTGGCGCAACTCCTGGGTATGTACCACCGGCGCATCGCCTACCCGCAAAGCAAGGTCGTGGAGCTGGAGTCGCGTCGCACCGCCTCGGGCGGCGGGGACGGCGCGTAGGCGTTCGTTCGCCGGTCCAGCCGTCCGGCTACCATGCCCCGGTGCCGACCATCTACCTCGCGCCATGGCGCGTAGACCTGACCGCGCGGCCAGGTATCTCGCGTCTGCTGGCCGCGCGTGCCATGGCGCGGACCGTGGCCAAGGCACTCGACGCGGCACGCGCGCCGGCGCCGGCCTCGGTCGGCATCATCCTGGCCGACGATCGCGAGCTGGCCGCCCTCAATCGCTCGGCCATGGCCAAGGACGGGCCGACCGACGTGCTCTCCTTCCCGCTCCTGCCGCCGGCGGATTTTCCGCCACACGCGGGTCAGAACCGGGCGGCCAGACTTCGCTCGAGGACGCCCAGGTTCCGACTTCCACCGGGCCGCCGCCCGCACCTCGGTGAGGTCGTCATCTCTGTCGAGCGGGCCATCGACCAGGCCACGACCGGTCGTGGTGGCCAGACGGGAGACGAGCGTTGGACGGCCGCCGAAGAGCTTCGGCTGCTGGTCACGCACGGCGTGCTGCACCTCTGCGGTTGGGATCACGCCGAACCCGAGGAGGAGGCTGCCATGCGGGCCCTCGAGCTGCGCCTGTTGCTGGCGTGAGCTGGAGGTGAGGCGATGACGGGCTCCCTGCGTGAGCGCCTGGTGCTCGATGCGATGGCCGACGATCCCGAGGTCGGGCGCTGGCTGGCGGCCATGGAGGACGGTCGTCGCGACACCCTGCGCGAGCTCGACACGGTGCGGCCGGAGATGCTCGACTGGCGGCCCGACGCCCCGCTCAACAGCATCGGCACCTTGCTCTACCACATCGCCCTGGTCGAGGCGAGCTGGCTGCTCGAGGACATCTTCGAGGGCGATCCTGGACCCGACTGGCTCCAGGCGATGCTGCCGTTCGAGGACCGCGATGGCACGGGCCGCCTGATCCAGGTCGACGGACAGCCACTGGCGACGCATCTCGAACGGTTGGCCGCTGTGCGCGCCTACCTGCTCGAACGCCTGCGGCCGATGGCCAACGACGACTTCCATCGACCTCGCCGTCTCGAGCGTTACGACGCCGCGCCAGATTGGGTGCTGCATCATCTCCTCCAGCACGAGGCTGAGCACCGCTCGCACATCGCCTGGCTGCGGGACACCTATCGCGGCTGAACCCTGTCGCGGCCTGACCGCCCGCGGCTCTGCCTCGTCGGCTCGACCTCGTGCCCTGCTACCATCCGAACGGGCCCCCCGCGGATCGGGAATCGGGCCCAGTCCGCGTGCTCGGAGGTCGGGTGAAGGTCGTCGTCGGGTTGGGCAACCCGGGCAATCGCTACGCGAAGACCCGCCACAACATCGGCTGGATGGTCCTCGTTCGGCTCGCCGATCGCGCCGGCTGGGGCGGTGGCCGGGAACGCGACGCGGCGCGCGTCGTCTGGGGTCGCTTCCAGGGCCTCGATCTCGAGCTGGTCAAGCCGCAGACGTTCATGAACGAGTCCGGCCAGGCCGTGCGCAAGGTCCTGGCTCGCGAGCACGCGCCGCTCGAGGACCTGCTCGTGGTGGCGGACGACTTCGCCCTGCCGTTCGGGCGCCTGCGCCTCCGCCAGGCGGGCAGTGCCGGCGGACACAATGGCCTGCGCTCGATCATCGGCGAGCTTGACAGCCAGAAGTTCGCGCGCCTCCGAGTCGGCATCGGGGAGCCCTCCAGGGCGGCCGTCGACCACGTCTTGAGCACCTTCGGGCCCGTCGAGCTGACTGAGCTCGATCGCGTCATCGACGCGGCCGCCGACGCGGTCGTCGACTGGGCCCGTGACGGCGCCTCGCGCGCCGCCAACCGCTGGAACGCCTGGCAGCTCCATCCGCCGGAGCCGTCATCCGAGCCGGCCGGCCCCGACCATGGACGCTCCACCCAGCAGCCGCCGGCGCTCGACGGCCCGGCCGTCGCCCAGCCACCGGCCGAGGACGGAGGCGTCGGCACTGACGACATCAGGCGCACGCGGACCGGCTGGCGGAAGCTCCTCCCGAGCCCGCACGAGAAGGCCGACCGGGGCGAGCGACGATGACCGAAGACGCGAACCCGTTGCGCGGCCGCCGCGGTCGCGACCGGCAGGCAGCAGTCCGCGAGCGGCCACGGAGCAGGCCGCGGCCGGCAGCGACCGGCGAGCGTCGCGGTCCGGCGGACCTCTCCGTGCTGCCACCGCTGCTGGCCGCCACGGCGGAGCTGCAGGCCCTCGCCTCGCGGCTAACCACGCAGCCTGGTGGCGTCGGTCGAGATCGGCGCCACGTGACCTACGGCGCCATGCCGCATGGCGCCAAGACGTTCCTGGCAGCGGCGCTATCGGTCGCCACCGGCCAACGGATCGTGTGGATCGCTCGTGACGCCGAGATCGCAGATCGCGTAGCGGAAGAGCTGGCCGCCTGGGCGGGCCCCTCGGCGGTCGTCACGCTCGAGGCTCGGACGGCGCTCGCATACGAGCGCTCGGAGCTGGTCCGCGACGAGACCGCGGCCCGCGTCGCCGCACTCTCGTACTGGCATGCCGGCGGCGCCCGCATCCTCGTGGCCGGAGTCCAGGCGCTCGTCCAGCGGACCCTCCCGGTGGCCGACCTCGAAGGTCAGCCGCTCTTCGTCCGGCCGGGCATCCGCATCGCCCAGGAGCGCCTGCTGCGCGATCTGGTGGACCTCGGTTACGAGTCCGTGCCCGAAGTCGCCGGCCGGGGCGAGTTCGCGCGGCGCGGCGGCATCCTGGATTGCTTCCCGCCCGGACAGCCGCTGCCTGTCCGGCTCGAGTGGTTCGGCGACGAAGTCGAGTCGGTCCGCGCCTTCGACCCGACCGACCAGCGAGGTGTCGGCCCGCTCGAGTCGGTCGCCCTGGTGCCCGCCGGCGAGTTCCGCCTTCCGGCCGACGTCGAGGAGCGACGCGCCCTGTTCGCGGCGCGCCTCGGCCGCATCGTGACACGACTCCCAGAGCGCCTGGCCGCCGATCACGAGCGCCTGGTCGAGACCGGGCAGTTGGGCGACGCGGCGGAGATCTGGAGCGGGGTCCTGGCAACCGCCTACGGCTTCGACCACACGACCGATGCGATCGTCGTCATCGACGAGCCGGACGAGGTCGAGGCTGCCTTCGATGCCCTCCAGGCCCAGGCAAGGGAGCGATCGATGGAGCTGGAGGCGGCCGCCGAACTGGCCAGGGGCTGGCCGGATGCGTACCTCGCGCCTCGTGCCTGGAGAGCCGCCCTGCGTGCGGCTCGGACCCTGGAGCTCGGCTGGGAGTCGGAGATCGAGGGCGCGCCGCCGGGTGGCAACCCCTTCGGCTGGCATGAGCCGGCCCTGCCGCCCGCTGCCATCGGGAGCATCGGCGCCACCGTCGGGCGCTGGCGTGGCGAGGGCGCTCGTGTCGTCCTGGCCTCGGACCAGTCGGCGCGCCTGGAAGAGCTTCTGGCCGAATCCGACATCGTGGTCGCGCCCGTGCATCGCCTGGATGACATCCCGCCGGCCGGCGGCGTCGCGCTCGCCACCCGCAGCCTGAACGGCGGCTTTGCCGGTGGACCTGACGGACTCATCCTGGTCACCGACCGCGAGCTCTTCGGGACGGTCCGGGTCCGGCGGCCGCGTGCGCTGCGGCGCGTCGTGCCTCGGGACCTTCTCGAGCGACTCCAGCCAGGCGATCCGGTCGTTCACGTGGACCACGGCGTGGCTCGCTACGCGGGCCTCGTGCGGCGCTCGGCCGGGGGCCCAGGTGACGAGGAGCGCGACTTCCTGGAGCTGCATTTCGCGGGCTCCGACCGCATCTGGGTCCCGGTCGAGCAGATCGATCGCGTGAGCCGCTACGCCGGGGCGGAGTCGGCGCCCCTGTCACGCCTTGGCGGCGGCGAGTGGACTCGGACGCGGAGCCGGGTGCGCAAAGCCGTCACCGACCTCGCCCGCGATCTCGTCGCCCTGTATGCCGCCCGAGCGTCCGTGCGCGGTCGAGCCTTCGGTATGGACTCACCGTGGCAGTCGGAGCTGGAGGCGGGCTTTCCCTACGAGGAGACGCCCGATCAGCTGCGCTCGATCGTCGAGGTCAAGGCCGACATGGAGCGCGAGCGACCGATGGACCGGTTGGTCGTGGGCGACGTCGGCTACGGCAAGACGGAGGTCGCCTTGCGAGCCGCGTTCAAGGCCATCGCCGACGGGACGCAGGTCGCGGTACTGGTGCCGACGACCGTCCTGGCAGCCCAGCACCTGGAGACCTTCCGGGCTCGTCTCGCCGCCTACCCGCTCGTGGTCCGCATGCTCAGCCGATTCGTGCCACCCGTCGAGCAGGCCGCCACCCTCGCCGGACTCGAGGACGGCTCGGTCGACCTCGTCGTCGGCACGCACCGGCTGCTGTCGAAGGACATCCGCTTCCACGACCTCGGCCTGCTCGTGGTCGACGAGGAGCAGCGCTTCGGGGTCGCCCACAAGGAACGCCTCAAGCAGATGAAGACCGAGGTCGACGTCCTGACGCTCTCGGCGACGCCCATCCCGCGCACGCTGAACATGGCCCTCGTCGGGGCCCGTGACATGAGCGTCATCGAGACGCCGCCAGAAGATCGCCTGCCGATCCAGACACGTGTGGCCGAAGCGTCGGCGGGGCTCGTTCGGGACGCCATCCTGCGAGAGATCGACCGTGGTGGTCAGGTCTTCTTCGTCCACAACCGGGTGGAGACGATCGAGGCCCAGGCGGAACAGCTGCGACGACTCCTGCCCGACGCGCGCATCGTGGTCGGCCACGGCCAGATGGCCGAAGGCGTCCTGGAGCGGGTCATGCTCGCCTTCGCGGCGGGCGAATACGACGTCCTGGTGTGCACCACGATCATCGAGTCCGGCCTCGACATCCCCAACGCCAACACGATCGTGATCGACCGCGCGGATGCGCTCGGCCTGGCTCAGCTGTACCAGTTGCGCGGTCGTGTCGGACGATCGTCGCGTCGGGCCTATGCCTACCTGCTGTATCGGCGGCGAGGCCAGCTCTCGGACGTGGCACGCAAGCGCCTGCAGGCCATCTTCAACGCCTCGGAATTGGGTGCCGGGTTCCAGATCGCGCTCTCGGATCTCGAGATCCGCGGCGCCGGCAACCTCCTTGGGGCGGAGCAGCATGGGAACATCGCGGCCGTCGGCTTCGAGCTCTTCACCCGCCTGCTGGCCGAGGCGGTCGAAGCCCGCAAGGCCGAGCTGGAGGACCGACCGCCGGTCATCGCGCGCCCGTCGGCGGTCATCGACCTCCCCGTCGATGCCTACCTGCCCGACGCGTACGTGGCCGAGGAGTCGCAGAAGCTCGAGCTGTATCGCCGCCTGGCGAGGGCCGCGACGGAGGCCTCGGTGGCGACGGTGGCGACGGACCTGCTCGATCGGTACGGGCCGGCGCCGGCGCCCGTCCAGCGCCTGCTCGAGGTGGCCCGGCTGCGTCTCTCGGCTGAGACCGCCGGGCTGACCTCGGTGGCGCGCGAGGAGGGCCAGCTCGTGCTGCGCTTCCGTGAGGGTTGGTCACGGACGACGACGGCCCAGGCGCTGGCGCCACACAACGCGGGCGACCCCGTCCGGTCGCTGGCCGGCGGCATCACCTACGCGTCGAACCAGGTCCGCCTGAGGATGCCGCGCGACCCGGACCTTGCTTGGCGAGTGACGCGCCTCGTGGTGGAACGGTTGGCCGCGGCTGCATCGCCCACGGAGTCGTCGGGTCCGGCCACGTAAGCCCACCGACATCGGAGCGGCCGGCGGGTGGATCTCCCGCCGGCCGCGCTAAGAGGTCGCACGCCTCAGGCGTGCGCCATGGCCATCTCACCTAGTGCGGTCCGAGCCCTGGCGGGATCGTTCGTGCCGAAGGCGACGCTGACCTTGTCACCGGACATGCCGGTCGGGAGCACGAGCTCGACGTTGACGCCCGCGGCGGCCAGCTTCCTCGCGGCGGCCGCCAGCGTGCCTGGCTTGTCGTCAAGCGTGCACATCACGAGCTCCACCTCGCGATAGCCGAAGCCACGCGAGGCGAGCACGGAGCGAGTCGCCGCGTCGTCGTTGGTGACGATCCCGATCGCCCCCTGACCCGACCAGGTCAGGCACGCCGCGTTCTCGACGTTCACGCCGCGCTCCGCGATCGCTTCGGCCACGTCGGCCAGCTCCCCAGGACGATCCTTCCCGGCGATGATGAAGGCGTTCATAGACGACCCTCCTGCGTGGCGGCCCGGCCGATCGGCGGGCGCCGGCCGAAGCCGGGTCGCGAAGCGCTGATTCTACGCCTCGTGTCCCGTGGGTGCCGACTTGGCGATTGACGCGGGAGCACGGACCCGCCACCCTTCGGCATCGACCGGGACGGGCGGGTGATCCCGGGCAGGTGAATGAGGGAGGACACGGGGTTGCGGACGCGATCGATCCTCGCGCTCCTGGCGGTCGTCGGGCTGGTGGCTGGCTGCGGCGGTGGTGGCGGGCCGGTCGGGAGCGCGGGCCGGGCCGACCAAGTCCCGATCACCATCATCGACTGCGCGGGCACGCCGGGGGCGGTCATCAACGGTGCCTTCTTCAAAGTCACCCTCGCTCGAGACGACCTCGGCGGCATGCTCTCGGCGGCCGAGGTGCTCAACGATGCGCAGGGAACGGCCACGCTCCTCTCGGATCAGCAGGCCAAGTTCGTGAGCGACAGCGGCCGCGTGACCGGCACGCTGAGCGTCCAATCGGGGCCCCTGCCGAGCTGCTGACCCGGCCGCGGCCACGCGCCGCCGACTCGATACGGCCCTGGCGATAGGACCTGAGCCGCCCGATTCCCGCTTGATTCCGGAGCCGTCTGGTGGGACCATCGGGGCGATTCCCACGGGTCACCTTCGATCGCGGCGGTCTGCACTGGCCGCAG
>JBEVDC010000235.1:0-5347 GCA_040514195.1 Candidatus Limnocylindrales bacterium
GACGCCGTCGAGGAGCATCGGCAGCTCCACGTTCTCGGCTGCCGACAGGTGGCCGAGCAGGTTGCGCTCGGTCTGCTGCCAGATGAAGCCGCCCGCTCGACGCCGATACGCGGTCCGCGCTCGCCCATCCATCCTTGTCAGGTCATGACCGGCGACCACCGCCCGCCCCGCCGACGGCACGTCCAGGCCGCCCAGGATGTTCATGAGCGTCGACTTGCCGCTGCCAGAGGCGCCGACCAGGGCGATCATCTCGGCCGGCTCGACGTGCAGATCGAGGCCCTGGAGGGCGACCACCTCGAGATCGGCGACCTTGTAGATCTTGACCAGGTTGTCGCAGCGGATGGCGAACTCCGCCGGTGCGCGCCCGACCTCGATGGTGCTCATGCGTCGCGCATCATGGCGGGTACCGGGTCGCGGCGTCTGGCGGCGGCGGTCGCGACGAGCATGATCAGGAGCGCCACTAGCGCCTGAACGACCGCCACGCTCGAAACGACCGGCCACTCGATGATGGCATCGACGAGCCGGCCAGGGCGTACGAAGCGGTCGAGGCCGAGGCTCGGTACCGCGAGGGCGCCCATCAGGCAACCGAGCACCAGGCCGGCTGTGACCGCGCTCAGAACGACCGTCCCCTGCTCGACGACGATGACGCCGAGCACCTGGCGCGGTCGAGTCCCGAGCGCCCGCAGAAGGGCGATCTCACCGTGCCGGGAGGCGACGTCCCGGACGACAGCCACGGCCACGACCAGGGCCGAGAATGCGACCGAGACGAGGAGTGCGAGGACGAAGCCGATGGACGTGTCGCGCACGAGCGGGTCTGCCTCCATGGCCGCACGCACCTCGGCGCGGGAGGCAAGCTCGACGTTCGGGGCACCGTAGCTGCCGATCGTCGCCGCTCGCATCTCCAGGCCGAGGTCCGGCGAGGCACGCACGAAGGATTGGTCCGCCACCAACGTCCGCTCGGGCTCCACGGCCTTGATGGCGGCCAGGGGCACGATGACGGTGCCCTTCGGTGAGCTCGCACCCGGGAACTCGGGCAGGATGCCCGCGACCTGGAAGTGCGAGGCGCGACCGAACGCGGACATCTCGAATGGGTCGCCGACCCTGAGGGCGGGACGTCGAGCCGCCTCGCCGATGAGCACGGCGGGGATGGGCGACTCCGGGCTCAGGCCACTCTGCGACGTCCAGCCCGTCGTCCATAGCGCATCCGGCAGGAGTCCGTCGGCGGGCGTCCCGGCCACCACGCGGCGATAGCCATCGGCGTCGAGCGCGACGCCCATGAGCGTCAGAGCGCGGACCGAGCCGCCCGACAGCACACCGTCGCGAAGCACCACATCCGCGGCGGCCTCGACGCCCGGTATCTCGGCCATGTCGAGCGGCAGGCTCTGGCGGGTGGCCGACTCGACACGATAGTCGGCACCGACGAACTGCCATGCGACGACATCCTGCTCGCGCTGCAAGCTGAGCACCACGATCGTGCTGAAGACGCCGACGGCGATCGTCACCACGAGCACGATGAGCGGGACCTGCAGCGCACCGGCGCCGCGCGATGGGCCGCGCAGCGCGTGCACGGGCACGAACCCATGGTGCGCCGCGGCGACCGCCGCGCCCGCCCGGACGAGCGGGACGTAGGCACGCCAGGCGATCAGCGCACCGGCGAGTGCCACCAGCACGGGCACCAGCAGCAGGAGCGGATCCACGGTCGCCGCGTCGGCGCCAACCACGACCTCCGCGCCGCCCGTCGGTCGAGCCGCGCTGCGCTGACCGATCCAAACTACGCCGACGACGGCGAGGGCGATGATCAACCCGTCGCGGACGAGCGAGCGGGGGCCGCCCCACCAGACGGTCGGGCGGCTCTGCCGCAGCTGGCCCCCCGACTCGCGCAGCAGCTGGGCTGTCGAGGCGGTGGCCAGGGCGACCGCGAGGATGGCGATCGTCGAGGCGATCGCCAGCACGCCAGCGGCCCACTCGGTGCCCGCCGCCAGGATCAGGCCGAGCGCCGCGGCCGCCACGGCCGGCACCACGATGATGACCGCCACGAGCAGGCGGGCGACGAGGACCTGGCGGTCGGTCGCCCCGCGCGCTCGGACAAGCATCACGCCCTCGTGCCGGCGCCGGGCGATGGTCGCGGCGATCATGCCCAGCGCTCCTGCGGCGGCACACGCTGGACCGATGAGGGCCAGCGTCATGGCCGCCTGCGTCGCGGCCAGTTCCCGGAAGTAGCGCTCCAGGATGACCAGCAATCCCGTCGACAGGCTCGGCACTTCCGATCCCTCGGTGGAGCCCCGGAAGGGGTACGCGACGCGCAGCGCGGCAAGGTCGGCGGCGATCGTGGCGCGCGTCTCCGCGTCGGCACCCCGCCAGTCGAGGATGAAGCGCCACGCGTATCGGAATGCACCGCCGAATCGCTCGGCGACCGCCGGCACCTGGTCGGTCGCGATGAGCGCCGTGCCGTGCACATCGACCCGGTCACCGTCCCCCTCCACGATGATGCGCGGTTCGAGGAGCGCGCGGTCTGCCCACTCGTCATTCGTCGGGTCGATCGGCTCGAAGACGCCGACGATCCGGGCGAGCATCGAGTCGCCGCGCTCGGGGAAGAGCCGCAGCTGATCGCCCACTGCCAAGGGGCTGCCGTTGACCCAGCCCACCTGCCCGGTCTTGAGACTCGAAAGCGTTTCGGCCGAGACGGCGATCTCCGTGACAGGCTTGGTCAATGCGGGGGCGCGGCCCTCGGTGAAGCGGATCCGCTCCTCGATGTTCGGCTGCGCACGGAATCCGAGGCTGGCTGTGTAGCCGTCGCCCGCCAGCTCGTTGGCCGACAACTCAGGGGTGTCGGCGGCGACCACGCCGTGGTCGATGAGTCCGGCCACGCTCGGCGGCAGGTCGGCCTGCAGCCTCTCGCCGGCTGCCCGGACCTCGGCCAGCGGGTCGGCGATGGGTCCCACCAGCCGCCCATCGAGCTTGAACGCGAGGTCGCGCTGGACCGGCTCCGCCGCAGCCATCATCGCCGGCAGGGCGTCGTCGGCCGCGCGGGCGAAGAGGATCGGAACGGCGCCGGCGAGGACCGTCGTGACGAGCACCAGGGCGGCGAGCGAGAAGCTCCCCGAACGGTCGGTGCGCAGATCGAGCCGCGCGAGCCGGAGGACGCTTGGTTTTGTGGTGCCGCGCGCCGCGCGCGAGGCACCGGCGCGTACCGGCTGCCGTCCGCTCACCGGTCGGGCTCGGCGATGCGGAGTGTGGCGGCGACCCGGACGCTGGCCACGGCTCGCCGGGCAGCCAGCACGCTCAGCGCGAAGGCCAGGAGGCCCAGTCCGGCGAGCACGACCATCAGATCCCAGGCGATGGCCGTGACCGGCGGCGGGACCGGCGCCCGACCCTCCGTCGTGAGCGTGATGGAGGGCATCACGACCCAGGCCAGGACGAGCCCGACAAGCAAGCCGCCGATGACCCCGACCATGACCAGGAACGCCGATTCCAGGGCCAGCCAACCAAGGAGCTGGCGCCGACCGAGCCCGAGGGCGCGCACGACCGCGAATTCGCCCTGGCGACTCGAAACGGTGTACCAGAGGCTGACGGCCAAGCCGATGGATGCGAAGAGGAGCGCGGCACCTGCCACCAGCCCGAGGATCGATGTCACGCCGGCCTGGAATGGGTCACGGGCCCGAGCGGCGATGGCCTCCGCTCGGACAGCCGTCGCCTGCAGCGGATACGAGGCCGCGGCGAGCTCCGTGGCCACGGTCGCCGGGTCAGCGTCCGGGGCCACGGAGAGCCACCATCCATCGGCGGGCATGAGCGCGCCGGTGCGCACCCACTCGGCGAGCTGCATGGTCGGCAGGTCGACGATGGCGGCCGGTCGCGTCGGGTCCAGGGTCGGTGCCAGTGCGATCCGCCCGACCACGTCCAGCCGTCGTGTGTCGGCGAAGCCCTGCGTCACGGCGATGGTCCCGTCGGGTCTTGGCGCGACAAGCGAGACCAGGCGATGATCGGCCAGACTCGGGAGCGCGACGTCGGGCAACCCGGCCAGCTCGCGAGGGCCGACGGTCAACGTCAGCTCATCGAGCCCTGCCGGCCGCGGATCCTCGTGGAGCCGGACGGTCGCTGGAGGTCCGTCGCTGGTGACCGTGCCATCGGGGTCGAAGCGCGGGACGAGCACCTTGGCCCAGGTCCATGCGGGAGTGGCCGCTGCCCAGTCGATCGGGACCCACTCGGGGACCGCCGTCGGATCGTCGGCCACGCCCGTGGCGACCTCGAGGCCGGTCACCTCGGCGGCGCCGTGCGCGACCGTGCCGGGTGGGATCGTCGTCGTCAGCTCCAGAGCCACGAGCTGGAGGGGGGCATCCGTGGCCGCGGCGGTGCTATCGGCAAGCGTCAGCCCGAGCGGGATCTCCGCGACGCGCTCGTCATGCCCCACGGTCCCCGTCGAGGGTGCACGGCGCAGGAGCCCGGCCGCGTCCCGGACGATGGCGGTGACCTCGAGGTCGAGCGGGCCGATCTTCGGTTCGATCGACGAGGGTCCCGCGGAGGTCGACCGGATGTCGGTCTCCACGGTGACGCGGAGCTGTGCGGCATCGGCCGGCAGGGCCACGACGCTCAATGCCGGGCGCGCCTCGACCAACGCTCGGAGCTGGTCGGCAAGCGGCTCCTCGGCCAGGTCCGATCGGAGCTCGACCCGGTCCGCCGCCAGCTCGGGCACGAGCGCGACAAAGGTGCCCCTGCCGTCGGGCAGACGGAGGTCGAAAGCCTGCTGTACGACGGGTCCCGCTTCGTCGACGCCCTCGGTCGCGCGGTAGGCCGCGCGGGCCTCGGTCATAGCGGGCGGTGGACCGACGTCCGACGGCGCAGCCATGAGGTCGACCGGGATGGTCGTGGCGACCTGGTCGACCTGGGATTGGTGCCAGGTCCGCTGGTAGGTCGCGGCCAGGAACGCGATGGCGACGGCCACGACCAGCAGAAGCGCCGAGCGGCTGTAGCGCGACGACCGACGCGCGATCGAGCGAGCCGCCATCGACCCCACGACACCGCCCCGTCGAGCCGCCAGGCGCTCGAGGGCCACGGCCAGCGCCGGGACGACCCGCATCGTCAATACGGCGCCCGCCGCGAGACCGATGGCCGGCGCGGCGACGAGGAGCGGGTCGATCCCGACGCTGCCGCGGAACGACTCCGAGATAGGGGCACCATTCACACGCAGCTCCCACAGGAGGACCGCGGCGAAGAGGACGAACGCCACGTCGAGCCCGGTCCGGTGGGCAGCGGTGCGGGTCAGCTGCCGGCCGACCGAGCGGCGGACGGACGCGATCGGGCCGCTCGATGCGAGGACGGGGATGGCCATCCCCACCACGGCCACGCCGGC
>JBEVDC010000017.1:0-15636 GCA_040514195.1 Candidatus Limnocylindrales bacterium
GACGCCGGAAGGCGCCATGATCGCGATAGCGGAAGATCGACGGCCTGCGATCCTCATCGAGGCCCGTGATTCGACGGAGCCAGAGCAGACCGACCACGAAGCCGACCAGGGCGATCACTCGGAGGAGATCCACGACGGGGTGCTGGTCGATGAACATGGGTTCCATGAACATGGGCGCCAGCGTACGCGCGGGTCAGGTCATGTCAAGCGCGCTACGGCGGCTGGTAGGCGAGGTCGGGGTCGAACCGACACGCCGCTCACGCGGCACCGCAGGTAAAACAGCGCGACGGTCATGTGTGGTCACGCCGGTGGTGCGGCGTGAGGGTGTTTACCCAGATGGTGCCTAGGTGCTGGGTTCGGCTGGGTTGTCAGGGAATCAGATTGTTAGTCATCCACCAAGCTATGAACAGTAAAAGACAACCAACGAAAATCGACGTCCAACGCCATCGAGTCATCTTCAAGGCTCTGGTTCTAGGTACGAGTCCGTTCTGACCTGTCCTCGTCGTCGGACGGTCTTTCCGCCTTCTGTGGTCACCGTCTTAGCCCGGGTGCGTTTGATACCCCATTTGCGGTGACGGGCGTTTACTTCGTCCAGCCGATAACCCGGTGCTTGTAGGTGTCTGGGTCTGTGCGTGAAACGGAATGTGGTAGGCGAGGTCGGGGTCGAACCGACACGCCGCTCACGCGGCACCGGCTCCTAAAGCCGGCGCGTCTGCCAGTCCGCCACTCGCCCGCTGCGAGTCTAGCCCCTCGGCCTCACATCTCGTCCAGCTCGTCGTCCGACGGAACGCCCGCCGGCCGATCGCGGTCCGCAGCGAAGAGGCGCTGGGCCAGCTTGCCGGCAGCCTGGGCAGCGAAGACCGTGGTGAAGACGTTGGCGCCGCGCCAGAACGCGTTGGCGCTGCCGCTCCGCAAGTGACCGGCCTGCTTCTGGCTCGCGAGGTAGTCGGCGAACTCCCGGTCGAGGCGGGCCCGGACCCGCTCGGCATCCCCGCCCAACTCGGCGACCAGGCGTTCGATCTCATCCGGCAGCACGGACTTGGGTGTCGCGGTCCGGCCACCACGCAGGGTACGCGTCACCCGGCGGGCGGTGCGTTGCGGGCCGCGCAGGACGAGGAAGGCGAGGCCACCTGCCCCGGCTGCGAACTTGAGCGGGTTGCGTCGGATCTTGGCCGGCACGTCGATCGCCGACCGGGCGGCCGCTCCCAACTCGTCGACTTCGACGAGCAGCGCCGCGCGCGCCTCGACTACCTGCTGCCGGGCCGCGAGAGTCGCTTCGTCCATTCCTGCTCCAACCACTCCCTTGTCTCGAGTGCCGTCTCGTACGTTTCGCGCGGCCAGAGCTTCTCGAACCGTTTCTGCGGATCGAGGTCGGCTTTGGACGCACGCCAGGCCATGAGCGCGATCCAGGTGATGAGGCCGAGGGTCAGACCGATCGCGGCGGCGACCCGCCAATCGAAGATGAGCCCACCGAAGAGGATACCGATGAGGGCACCCAGGAGGGTGCCAACGACCAGGCCCGAGATGGCACCGAGCGCGCCCTGCCCGCGGGCACCGACCACGAGGCCGACGATGCCGATGACGACGGCGAAGGCGACCATGGCCACGACGGCCGGCGCGTACTGCGGATCAAGGGTCGGAACGAGGTTGGCGATCACGAAGTCGGCTGCCCATTCCGAGACGTTGCGCGGCACGTTGATGCCCAGCACGAGGGTGACCGCGACGCCGGTCACGAGGCCCCAGATGAGCGATCGCGTGATGATCGGACGGGGTGCCTCGATGATCAGGAGCGCCAGGGTCAGGATGACCCCGACGGCCAGGAGCGTACCGTGCAGCACGCCCCAGCCGATCGAGCCGAAGATCCACTCGCCGAGGAAGAGGGTGCCCCCGATCGCCAGGAGCGTGATGCCGTAGAGGGCGAGGGCGACGATACCGCCGACGAAGGCGGCGATCGCCTTGACCTGCTCGCCGATCTCGGCCAGCTCGGCCTTGAGCAGGTTGACGTGCGCGTTGACCAGGCCGATGGCCGCGGCTCGGACGCGGCCGAGCTGCTCGCGGAGTCCGGGACGACCACCGCTTGCGGGGCGGTCATCGCTCGAGCCGGTGCTTGGCGGCGGGTCGGGGGCGGCGTCCGGCCCGGGCGGCAGGCCGTCGTCGTCGGTCGGCGGACGGTCATCGTCGGCTGGCGGCGTGGGGTCTGGGCGTTCGTCCGTCAGCTCGGGCCTCGCTCGCTGTCAGGTCACGGAGCCCGAAGGATAGCAGCGTGCTTCCCGAAGGCGGGCGTCAGCTGGCGAGTCGAAGACCGCCGTCGGAGAGCCGGACTGCCGTATCGAAGAAGCCGTAGGTCCGTCGGTAGGCGCCGATGCGGTCGCGTGGTCCGTGTCCGGTGGCGACGGACCAGAGCTCGCGCTCGAGTTCCTCGATCCGGGCAGCGAGCTCGCCGGGCGTGCGTGGCACCGGGATGTCGCCGTAGGTCCGCGGGCCGACCGGGAAGTGAACCTCGCCGGTCGGCGTGTGCGGCATGAGCGCCCAGACGACGCGGGCATGGCCGACCGCCGTGAGCGGCTCCGACGGCGCAGGCAGGAGCGCCCGGCGACCGCCGGTCCCGGCCTGCGCCTGGAGTGCCTCGATGAGCGCGGCCTGGACCTCGGCCCGCGACGAGGCTGGTGGTGCCGCCAGCCCCACCGCACGGACGAGTGCGCGCAGCTCGGCCGCGTCGCCGTCGTGGGCGCGGAGCGTGGCGCGGAAGCCGATAGCGACCTGCTCGACGTGCGGCAGCACCGCGTCGGCGATCAACGCGGCACCCCCCTCAGGGAGCGATGGGTCGCGCATCGCGGCATCGAGCAACGCCCGGGTCGCCCGGAAGAGGCCGGCCAGCCGATCGAAGGCGGCGAAGCCCGTCGGCTCGAATCCGCCTGGCCCGGTCGGAGCGTCGTGCTCTGACATGCCAGCAGCATAGCGGTCGCGCGCGACAGGGCCGCCATCCCCCGAAGGTCCGGCCGCTCGTTCGTCGGCAGCATCTGCGCTACCGTCCGAGCATGACGCTCCGGTCGGTGACCAACGCCTCGATCCTGGCCGTCGGCACCGAGCTGACGATCGGGACGACGCGCGACACGAATTCGGGCGACCTGGCTCGAGACCTTGCGGCGCTGGGCGTGACCATCGACCGTATGGTCGCCCTGCCCGACGACCTTGCCAGCGTGACCGAGGCCCTCGGCGACAACCTCACCCGTGCCGACCTGGTGGTCGTGACCGGGGGGCTGGGTCCGACGCCGGACGATCTGACCCGGGAAGCCATCGCTGCTGCCTGCGGCGAGACACCCGAGATCGACCCTGCGCTCGAGACATGGCTCGACGACCTCTTCGCGCGGCGCGGCCTGCCGATGCCGGCCATCAACCGCAAGCAGGCGTGGCTCATCCCGAGCGCCTCGCCCATCGGCAATGCGCGCGGTACGGCCCCCGGCTGGTGGGTCGAGCGACCCGACGGGCGGCTCATCGTCGCCCTGCCAGGGCCGCCGTCCGAGATGCAGCCGATGTGGCAGGACGACGTCCTGCCCAGGCTCCGCCGGCGCGGTGTCGGAGCCGATCGGGCGTCCGTCACGCTGCGCCTGACCGGCATCGGTGAGTCGGCCCTGGCCGACCTGATCGGTGAGGAGCGCCTGCGGCGGCCGAACCCGCTGATGGCGACCTATGCCCGGTTCGATGCGGTCGACCTGCGCATCAGCGCCGTCGGAGACGGAGCAGTCCGCGCGAGGGACATGGTCGCCGAGGCTGAAGCCGAGGTCATGCCGCTGCTCGGCGCGTTCTGCTTTGCGCGCGGCGACGAGACCTGGATCGATGCCCTGGCTGCGCGGCTGGCTGGACGCCGCCTGGCCGTCGTCGAGATCGGCACGGCCGGGCAGCTCGGCGCGCTTCTGGCGGCGGCACCGTGGTTCGTCTTCGGTGAGACGCTGGCGCCGGATTCAGGGCTCGCTCGAGCCCATCATGGCCTGGAGCCCTTCGCCACGCGGGTGCGCGAGGTCGCTGCTGCGGACTGTGGCCTCGCCGTGCGGGCGCGCGAGCGGCGTGGTGACACGAGCGTGACCGTCGCCACGGACATCGAGGGCGTGCGCGCCCGGATCACGAGAACGGCGTTCCTGAAGGGCGATCAGGGACGACGCCGCGCCGCACTCGTCGCGGCAGCCGAGCTGTGGCGACGCCTCGGTCAGTTGCCGGTCAGCTGATCGAGAGGACCGGCGCCTGGCGCGCGGCGCGGACGCTCATCCGTGCAGCCACGGTGCGGGCGAGGTCACGGAGCACGACGGCGGCCGGTCCTGGTTCCCGCTGCGCGACGGCCGGGATGCCGGCGTCGCCACCCTGGCGGACGCGGACGTCGAGCGGGATGGCGCCGAAGTATTCGATCTCGTGCCGCTGGGCGAAGCGCTCACCGCCGCCCCGACCGAAGATCTCGGTCACCTCGCCGCAATGGCTGCAGACGAAGGCGCTCATGTTCTCGACGACACCCAGGACCGGCACGCTCATGCGCTTGAACATGGCGAGCGCCTTCTCCACGTCGGCCACCGCGACGTCCTGGGGGGTCGTCACCAGGATCGTGCCGCTGATCGGGACCGCTTGCGCGAGGGTCAGCTGCGCGTCGGACGTGCCCGGCGGCAGGTCGATGACCAGGTAGTCGAGCTCGCCCCAGTCGACGTCGCGCAGGAACTGCTGGATGGCACCACCGACGAGCGGCCCACGCCAGACGATGGGCTGGCCGTCGGGGACGAAGAACTGGATGGAGATGACCTTCACCCCGTAGCGCTCGAGGGGCACGATCTTGTTGTCGGCGCTCGAGGCCGGCTGGCCTTCGAGGCCCATCATCAGCGGCACGTTCGGGCCCGTGATGTCCGCATCCAGGAGACCGACCGACGCCCCTTCCATGGCCAGGGCCACGGCCAGGTTGGCGCTCACGGTCGTCTTGCCGACGCCGCCCTTGCCGGAGGCGACGGCGATGATGTTCTTGACGCCCGGGACCAGCTGCTGTGCGGCCTGCGGAGCGGCCCGGCGGACCATCGACGCCCACTCGACCTCGATCGCGGACGCTCCGAGCGGCGTGAGCACGGCCTTGATGTTGCCCTCGATCTCGTCCTTGAGCGGGCAGGCGGGGGTCGTCAGCTCGATGGTCAGCGCGACCGTGCCGCCGCTGATCCCGACCGACTTGACCATGCCGCGCGAGATAAGGTCGCCGCCCAGCTCGGGCTCCTGGACCTCGCGCAGGGCGTCACGGATGGCCGATTCGGTGAGGAGGGTCATGAGCCACATGGTAGAGCGGGTGTGAGCATCCCGCCGCCGGCGTCGGGCTGGACAAACAGTGAGGACGTGTCGGTGGCCGTCGACCGGGCCTGATCAGGCGTCGGTGGGAACACGAAGCTTCGAGCGAACAGCTCGTCTCCGTGCGAATCGCGCGCCTGTCGAACGGCGATTCGACGAATCTCGCGGTCGCGCCCGGGTATCACGACGAATTGACACTTTCGTTGCGTGCGCCGCATACTCGGGCGCGACCACCCGCGAGGGACGGGTGCCACGCCTCGTGTCCGGAAGAGCTGGAGCGGCCTGCGCCCGTGTCCACCATCGACGTCCGCCTCGTGGACGTGACCAAGTCGTTCGGCGACTTCAACGCCGTCGACCACATCAGCCTGGATGTCCAGGACGGCGAGTTCTTCTCGCTCCTCGGCCCCTCCGGCTGCGGGAAGACGACGACCCTGCGCATGATCGGCGGTTTCGAACAACCGACGAGCGGCCTCATCGAGCTGCAGGGCCAGGACGTGACCTGGCTGCCGCCCTACCAGCGCAACGTCAACACGGTCTTCCAGAACTACGCCCTCTTCCCGCACCTCTCCATCTTCGAGAACGTAGCCTTCGGCCTGCGTCGGAAACGCGTCGCCGACGCGGAGATCCGCACGCGCGTGGCCGACATGCTCGAGCTGGTCGAGCTCAAGGGCTATGACAAGCGCAAGCCGACCCAGATCTCCGGCGGCCAGGCGCAGCGCGTCGCCCTCGCGCGGGCGCTCATCAACCGGCCGGCCGTCCTCCTCCTCGACGAGCCCCTGGGCGCCCTCGACCTCAAGCTGCGCAAGCAGATGCAGGTCGAGCTCAAACGCATCCAGCAGGAGGTCGGCATCACCTTCATCTATGTGACCCACGACCAGGAGGAGGCGATGACGATGTCCGATCGCATCGCCGTCATGAACAAGGGTCGCTACGAGCAGCTCGGCCAACCGGAGGAGCTCTACGAGCGGCCGAAGACACGCTTCGTGGCCGGTTTCCTGGGCGTCAGCAACCTGCTCCACACGCGCAGCGACGGCTCAGCCGATGGATACGCGGTCTGCCGCCTGGCGGACGAGACCGTCATCCGAGTGCCAGCCGCCCTGATCGCCGGCGACGGCGCGCACAGCGTGGGCATCCGCCCGGAGAAGGTCCGACTCCTGGAGCTGAGCGAGACGGCGCCGTCGGGCATGAACGTCGCCCGCGGCGTCGTGCGCGACACCAGCTACCTGGGCGTCAGCACGCAATACATCGTCGACCTCCGCTCCGGCGAGAAGGTCACCGTCTATGAGCAGAACGTCGCCCGAACCGCGCGCGACTCGCTCTTCGATCGTGGCGAGGAGGCCCAGGTCGTCTGGTCGCCGGACCACACGTTCGTCGTCGACGGTGAGGAGCCGCCGACGATCGAGGAGGATGCGGCCTAGGGCAGACGCCCGGCCGCGGTTGGAGGAGATCATGACCCGTCACGAAGACATCGATCGACTGCTCGCAACGCCGGTCAGCCGGCGCGTCGTCCTGCAGGGCTCGGCCGCGGCCGGAGCCGCCGCCTTCCTGGCCGCCTGCGGTGGCGGCGGCGCCACCGGGTCGCCGGGCGCGACAACCGATGGTGGCGGGACCGGTGCCATCAGTGGACCGCTCAACTGGGCGAACTGGCCGGGCTACATGGACTGGGATGAGAGCGGGGCGGTTGCCCCGACCCTCACCGACTACACCGCGAAGACCGGCGTCGAGGTCAACTACAGCGAGGAGATCGAGAGCAACGAGGACTTCGTGGCCACGATCAATCCGCAGCTCGAGGCGGGCGCCGACACGGGCTGGGACATGATCACGCTGACCGACTACATGGCGGCGCGCCTCATCGAACGTGGCTGGCTGGAGGAGATCGATCCGGCCAAAGTCCCGACCGCGGTAGAGAACCTTAAGGAGGACTACAAGGGTCGCTCCTGGGATCCGGAGCAGACGTTCCATTACCCGTACCAGACCTTCGCCGACGGCGTCGGCTACAACCGTGTCAGCACGGGCATGGACCTGACCTCGGTGGCCGACATGTTCCTGCCCCAGTTCGCGGGCAAGGTCACGATGATCAATGCCTACCAGGACACCTTCTCGATGATCGGCCTGATGCTCCGTGACAAGGGCGACATCAGCAACCTGCCCGCCGACTTCACGAACGAAGATGGCGACAAGATCTTCGCCTTCCTGAAGCCATACGTGGACGACGGCTTCATCCGTGCCTTCCAGGGCAACGAGTACATCCAGGAATTCGGCAGCGGCGACACGTGGGTCTCGATCGTCTGGTCGGGCGACCTGGCCAACTCGGGTGGCCCTGATGACAGGTTCGTCTATCCCAAGGAGGGGCTCGTCGCCTCGACCGACAATATGCTCATCCCCAAGGGGGCCGCTCACAAGGATGCCGCCCTGGCGATGATCGACCACCTCTACGACGTGGCCATCGCGGCTCGCCTGTCCGCGGGCATCAAGTACATCTCGCCGGTCTTCGGTGCCGACGAGGCGATCGCGGCCATCGATCCCGAGCTGGCCACGAACCCCCTCATCTTCCCGCCGCCCGACGTCCTCGCCATGACCTACGAGTACCCCGCGTATGGCGACGAGAAGGACGCCTATTTCCAGGATCTGATCGACCAACTGATGGGCGCCTGACGCCCGTCATGGCCGACGCCGCTGCGAGCCGGTCGCCGTGATCGGCCGGCTCATCCATCGCTATCGCCGGGCCATCCCGTACCTGCTCCTCCTGCCCGGCCTGCTGTGGCTCTTCCTCTTCTTCGTCGTGCCCGTCATCCCGATGTTCCTCTACTCGCTCTCGGAGGGTCGCGCGTTCTCCCCGACCTTCCAGGCGCCACCCGAGGTCTGGGCGTGGTGGAACTATCCGGACGCCGTCACGCGCTACGCAGACAACTTCGCGAATTCCATCGTCTACGGCGGCCTGGCCACGATCTTCACCGTCCTCATCGGCTACCCACTGGCGTACGCCATCGCCTTCCGGGGCGGCCGCTACAAGAACCTGCTCCTGTTCATCGTCATCGCCCCATTCTTCACGAGCTTCCTCATCCGGACCATCTCGTGGAAGGTGATCCTGGGCAATGACGGGCCGTTCCTGACCATCGTCCGCGACACGCTCGGCCTCGTGCCGGCCAACTACAGCATATTGGGCACGCCGCTGGCCGTGGTGGCTGGCCTGACCTACGAATTCCTGCCGTTCATGGTCCTGCCGCTGTACGTCTCGGTGGAGAAGGTCGACCGGCGACTCATCGAGGCCGCCAAGGACCTCTTCGCAGGGCCCTGGCGACCGCGCGGGACGATCATCGGCGGGGTCTTCGGCGCCCTGCTCGGGGTGGCCATCGTGGTCGGACTGGGCTTCGCGGAGATCGCCGGGGAGGATCAGAACCTCGGGCTCGTCGCCTTCGGCGCCCTCGCCTTCGGGCTCATCGGGGCCGCCGTGGTCCACCTCTTCGTGACCGAATCATTCGTCCGGGTGACGCTGCCGTTGACCCTGCCCGGTGTGTTCGCGGGCTCGCTCCTCGTGCTCATCCCGGCGGTCGGCGACTACATCAACGCCGAGCTCCTGGGTAGCCCCAAGACGCTCATGATCGGGAACGTCATCCAGGGCCGCTTCCTGAATCAGAACGACTACGGGACTGCGAGTGCGCTGTCGTTCATCCTCATGGCCGCCATCCTCATCGCCATCTTCATCTATGCCCGGGTCCTGGGCACGGAAGAGCTCGCGGCAGGCAGCGTGTGAGCGAGGATCCGCGCGTCGCGCTGGCCGCCGAGGAGCGACGCTCGAGACGGGCGCTGCGGGCGCTCGATCGCTTTGTGCTGCCGATCTTCGCGGCCCTGGCCATCGCGTACCTGCTGCTGCCGATCGTGGTCATGATCATCTTCTCGTTCAACGACCCGATCGGCCGCTTCAACTACCAGTGGAACGAGTTCTCGCTCGAGGCCTGGATGCATCCGCTGGCGCGGCCAGGCCTGCCGGAGGCGCTTCGCAACAGCATCATCGTGGCCCTCGTGGCGACGACCGTGGCGACGGCCCTGGGCACGCTCATCGGCCTGGCCCTGACGCGCTACTCGTTCCGCGGCCGATCGACCACCAACCTCCTCATCTTCGTGCCCATGGCGGCTCCCGAGATCGTCCTCGGCGCTAGCCTGTTGACGCTCTTCGTCGGCTCGGCCACGCTCGAGCCCTTCGCCAGCATCGTGCCCGAGGGCGCGCTCTTCCCGCTCGGACTGAACACCATCATCATCGCCCACATCATGTTCTGCATCAGCTTCGTGGTGGTCACCGTGCGGGCGCGCATCCAGGGCTTCGATGCCCATCTCGAGGAGGCTGCTGCCGACCTCTTCGCCAACGAGTGGCAGACGTTCTGGCGGGTGACCTTCCCGCTCATCCTGCCGGGCATCATGGCCGCCGCCCTGCTCTCGTTCTCGCTCTCGATCGACGACTTCATCATCACCCAGTTCTCGTCCGGTGTGACCAACACGTTCCCGGTCTGGGTCTGGACGACGGTTCGCAGCAGCCTGCCGCCCCAGGTCAACGTCATCGGCACCATCTTCTTCGGCCTGGCCGTGGGGCTGGTGCTCGTGTCGACCCTGATCAGTAACTACCGGGCCAGCCGCGCCCTGCGCCCGACCTGAGGGCGACCGACCCGCATCCGAGGTGACCGACCCCATGACCGCACCGGCCGTGCCCTCCACCCTGCCAGATCATGCGGTGGTGCCTGGCGTCTGGAGCCGGATCACGAACATCGACGTGGAGCGCGGCGAGGGCTCGTGGCTCATCGATCGGGCGGGGCGTCGGTACCTCGATTACAGCTCTGGCATCGGTGTGACCAACACCGGTCATGCCCACCCCAGGGTCGCGGTGGCCATCGCGGCGCAGGCGGCCAAGCTCCTGCACGGCCAGCAGAACATCGTCTACCACGAGCCCGGGCTCCGACTCTACGAGCGCCTGGCGCGCCTCCTGCCGGGCGGTCCGTGGGGCGCCTTCCTCTCCAACTCCGGTGCCGAGGCCGTCGAGGCGGCCATCAAGCTGGCGCGCGTCGCCACGGGTCGCTCGGCGGTCATCGCCTTCCGCGGCGGGTTCCACGGGCGGACCGCTCAGGCGATGGCCCTGACCAGCGCCAAGACCATCTATCGCGGCCACTTCGAGCCGCTGCCGGGCTCGGTCTACCACGCGGACTATCCCTACTGCTACCGGGCGCCCGGCGGACCGCATGCCATCGACGCCTGCACGTGCGACTGGGAGGCGCAACTCGACCTGCTCTTCCAGCAGATGATCTTCCCGGAGCGAGTGGCCGCCTTCATCGTCGAGCCGGTCCTCGGGGAGGGCGGCTACATCGTGCCGCCGACGAGCTTCCTGCCGCGACTCCGCGAGATCGCCAGCGCCCACGGGATCCTGCTCATCGCGGACGAGGTCCAGACCGGCTTCGGCCGGACCGGCGCCTTCTTCGCGGTGCGCCACTGGGGCGTAGAGCCTGACATCCTGGTCATGGCCAAGGGCATCGCGTCGGGGATGCCGCTCTCGGGCATCCTTGCCCGCGCGGAGCTGCTCGGTCGCTGGGCGCCCGGCGCCCACGGCGGCACCTTCGGCGGCAACGTGGTGAGCTGTGCGGCGGCTAACGCGACCCTCGACGTCATCGAGGACGAGGGCCTAGTGGCCAACGCGGCTTCGCGCGGTCGACAGCTGCTCGATGGGCTGGAGGCAGTCCGGAACCGCTTCCGGAGCCTTGGCGACGTGCGTGGCCTGGGCTGCATGGTCGGCCTCGAGTTCATCCGACCCGGAGCCGGCGACGGGCGGGTACCGAGTGCCGACCTCACCAAGCGGGTCATCGCCGAGGCGCTCGAACGAAGCCTGATCGTCCTCTCCGCGGGCAGCTACGGACAGGTCGTTCGGATCATCCCTCCCTTGGTCACGACGCCCGATGAGGTCGACGAGGCACTCGGCATCCTGACGGCGTCGATGGAGGCCGCCGGGGCCTGACCCATCGATGGGCGCCGACGCGCCTGCGTGGAGGTGAGCGCGCGATCGTCGAGCGCGTGTGTCGGGTCAGCCGAGGGTGGCGACGGCGTCGGCCAGCGCGGCCGGCATCGGCACCTCGTGACGTGGCACGCCCACATAGGTCGCCACGGCTTCGGTCGTACCCTGCACGGCGAGCTGCTCCATGAGGAAGCCGATCTTGGCCTCCTGCGCGGCGATGATCTCGTCCTTGGCGGGCAGCTCCCAGAGCGTGCGCTTGTATGGGCCAAGCGCCTTCTTGCGGGTCTTGTAGATGAACTGGGTCTCGGTCTCGTCGGGTTTCCGCTCATCGGCGCAGTTCGCCCGGCACCAGTCCTCGATCGTTGCGTGCAGCTCGGCCGGGAAGGCGGGATGCTCGTAGAGCGCGTTCTGGAAGCCTGTCGCCAGGTGGATCTCGGCGGTCTCCACGGCCGGGAAGCGATGGAAGAGCTCGTCCGGCAGCGTCGACGCCCCATGCTGGACGGCGCCGGCCAGGCCGTACTCTCGGGCCACCGCGGAGAGGCGCTCGAGTGTGCCGAAGTCGAGCTTGACGTCCGCAACGCCGCCGCCCGGCAGGGGCACGCCGCCATGGCTGGTCCCGGTCTGGACGCTGACCTTGCTGAGGCCGATGGTCGATGGGCCGAGCATGCGATCGAGCTCGCGTCGGAAGCCCTCGAGATAGGCGCGCAGCTCGTCTTCGGTCGAGTTCTCCTTGCCCACCTCGCCGATCTCGCCGCCGATGCTGACGGTCATGTCGGCCGGCTCGAGCGAGCGGATGAGCTCGGCGATCTCGGCCGCCCGCGTGTAGTTGACGCGCTGCTGATCGTCGACCGTGTCCAGCGAGAGATCGACCAATGTCGAGCTGTCGATGTCGATGTTGCCGTAGCCGACGGCGACGGCCTCTCGGGCCAGCCTCCGAACACCCTCGGCCGTGGCCTCCGGGTCGGCCGCGTACCGCTTGGCGTTGAACTGGTAGTGGTCGCCCTGGACGAAGACGGGCGCCGTCCAGCCGGCCGCGATAGCACCAGCCAACACGCCCGTGAGGTACTCGCCAGGCCGCTGGTACGTGTACTCCTGCTCGCTGCGAGCAAGTTCCAGGATGACCGTGCCGACGTCGCGCGCGGTCGCGGCCCTGAACGTGGCCGCGGCCATGTCGAAGACCTGCGTGCGCAGGTTGAGTGCCGGCACCGTGAAGCCGCCGACCTCGCCCCGACCACGGGCCATGTACAGCTCGTGGATGGAGGCCGAGCCGCAGCCCAGCAGCGAGGCAGCCCGAGCGACGATCCAGCGGGCCGCGTCGCGCGTCCCATCGTCGTCGGTGAAGGTCGCCGTCCAGACGAGGTCGCGGATGACCTCACCACGGAGCCTGGCCTCGTCCCGGATCGTCAGGCCGTCGCCATGCACCTCGATGCCCTGGTCGGTGACCGCGAGCAGGGCGGCGATGGTCGAGGCGACGGTCGGCTGCGACATGGGTCTCCCACTCGCCTGAGCGAGCCTGGCCTGCGAGATGCCGGCAAATCCTACCCTGCCCGGCACCAGGCTCGGGTGCTCAGTGTTTCGGCAGGGGTGCCCGACCGGCAGTCAGGACGGCTGCGGCGACCTCTTCCGGGGCTGACACGCCGGCCTCAGCCATCGTCTCCAGGAGTCGTGCCCGGTCGGCACGGGCGAGCTCGAAGGCCGCCGGCTCGCGACCGGCGCGGCCGGCCAGCTCGGCCGTGATGCCCCAGGCGTAATCGTCGAAGCGGTCCGCGTCGGCGTCCCAGGCGGCGAGGAGGGCGGGCGGGCGTCGTTGCACGTGGCCGTGTGCATCCTGCTCCAGCGGCCGGACATAGTGGGCGGCGACGACGCGTCGGCGACCATCGGCTAGCCCGCGCAGCACGAGCACGACGCCGACCGATCGGATGGCGTCCTCCGTGATCGCATGGGGCGGTTCCGCGAGGCGTGCCTGGACCTCTTCGAGACTTCCAGCCTCGAGGAGATGGGGGAAGACCGACAGGAGCGCGGGTGGTCGGCCGAACGTGTCTAGCGCCTCGGCGAGGCTGGCGCCGATCGTCGGATCGCGGCTCGCGACGACGACCGGCACGCCGCCCTCAGCCAGCAACCAGACGGTCGCCGCCAGCGGCGCATCCAGTGCCCCATCGACGATCCAGGCGACGATGCTCTCCGGGAGCGGCGGAGCCGGATCGCCATCGGGCAGACGTTCAGGATCGGGCACCGAGGCAGCCTATGGGCCGGGCCGCGCGCCCGTCAAACGACGAGAACGGCGGCCGGTGGGTCGGCCGCCGTCCTGATGCGACGGGATGGAGTCTTCGGTTCTTGGACCCTTGGGTCGGGGGTCAGCGACCCTCGTCGACCCGGCTTGCCCAGCCGGCTGCCGAGCCCATCTTGTTGTTCTCGCCCGAGTCGGAGCTGTCGGGCAGGACGATCTGGAGCTGGTCGCCGGTCGCCTCATAGTGCTGGACGACGGTGGTCGCGGCCGCCTGCGGGACGCCGGTCTCGCTGAGATCGGCGGCTGCAGCGGATCCCCCGGTCAGGCCGGCGGCTGGCGCGATGAGCGTCCCGACCAGCAGACCGCCCGCGAGGACCTTGGTCTTGAACTTGGAGGCTTCCTCGGCCGAGATGAAGTGGAGCGTCAGGGCGTGGCCCTCGACGTCATCTTCACTGCCGGGCTTGCGAACGATGAGCCGGACGATGGCGCCGGCGCCGAAGAGATGGCCCTCGACGTCGTCGTCGTCGTCGGGCGCGAGCCCGAGCTCGAACTGGCCCTCGGAGCTGCCGAGCAGCGCGAGGAGCTCGTCGGCCTCGTACGAATCGACGGTGGCGGAGATGCCGCCGCTGCCAGGATCGCTCAGGATCTGGATCGTCTGTCTCGTCATGTCGTTCTCCATCCCACCGCGCTCAAGTCCCACGAGCCCGGTCTGCAGGGCAGTCTAGGGCCTGCGCGCCATCCGCCAGCGACCGACGGCCGACGTCGGTGGTGTCAAATCTCCGACACCCGATTCACCTTGACATCGCGAACGCCGGCAGACTATCCTGCCACGTCCTCGCCGCCCGGCCAGGGTCGGCGCACGACCAGATGACAGGAGTCGCGCACAGATGTCCATGACCTTCCGCTTCAGCACCGCGGTTCGGCCGCGGACGGCCGCGCCTCTCGGCGCCGCCGACAGCGGGAGATCTGTGCCCTTCACGACCTAGCGAACGGCGGCTGAGCCGCCAGGACGCTGGAAGCCGGAGGGCCCGGATCGGCCCCCCGGCTTTTTTGTTGCCCTGCGATGCAGGGTGCCAGAGAGCCGAACGTCCCGCCATCGCGGGGGCCTGTCCACCTCGTTCGAGCCAGAGCGCACCCGACCACAGGAGCAACGACCATGAGCATCATCATCGAACCCCGTCGGACCGGGGATGCGGCCGTCGCGCTGGATGCCGCCCGTCTCGATGGGCGTGCTCCGGTCGACGCCCCGTCACCGGTGCCGGCCCTCCTCCTCGAGCACGTCTCGAAGGCCTTCATCGTCGGACGCCGAAAGCGCCGTGTGGTCGCCGTGGACGACGTCTCGCTCCGCGTGGAGCGTGGCGGGATCCTCGGCATCCTGGGCGCCAACGGTGGCGGGAAGTCGACGCTCATCCGGCTGATCAGCACGCTGTTGACCATCGACAGCGGCCGGATCGAGGTCTTCGGCCACGACGTCGAGCGCGACGAGATGGCCGTCAAACGCTTGATCAACCGGGTCAGCGTGGATGCGGCCTTCTTCAAGAAGCTCTCGCCGGCTGAGAACCTCGGCTATGCGGCACGCCTCTACGGGCTCGACCCGAAGATCGCGCGCAGTGAGGCCATCCGGATCCTCGGGCGCCTCGGGATCGCCGAGTCGCGCCTCGACCGACCGCTCGAGCAGATGAGCCGGGGCATGCAGCAGAAGGTCGCCATCGCGCGAGCCCTGCTCACCAGCCCGACCCTCCTCCTGCTCGACGAGCCGACCACGGGCCTCGATCCGCGATCGAAGCTCGACGTACAGACCTTCATCGAGGAGCTGCGAGACAGCCACGACGCAACCATCGTGCTCACGACGCACGACCTGACCGAGGCCGAACGCCTGTGCGACCACATCGTGATCCTAGACCAGGGTCGGGTGATCGTCAGCGGCACGGCCGAGGAGCTCAAGGTCCGGGTCGCCATCGACCGGGACCTGCCACCGACCATGGAGAGCGTCTTCATGGCCTACACCGGCCGCTCCCTCGACGACGACGTCGAGGAAGACGAGCCAGACGATGACTGAAGGAAGGGAGCCAGATCATGTTCGTCCACGATGACCGCCTGGTCCGGCGCC
>JBEVDC010000224.1:0-7252 GCA_040514195.1 Candidatus Limnocylindrales bacterium
ATGTCCAAACGAGGCACGTGATCGTCGTGGCCACGATCGTCGACTCCGGGGCGGCCGGAAGCGCCTCCAAGACGATGATCAAGACACCCGAGACACCGATGGCCACGGGGACGCCGATGCCCTCGATGGCGGCCTGCACCGCGAGGCGGATCCGCTCCGGCAGGACCTGATACGTGGCGTTGATCGATGTCCGGGTCGTGCCGTCGGTCAGGGCGATGTCGGCGATGCGTGCCGCCGAGACGACGATCAGCAACCCGAACGAGCCTGCCCCAAGGGCTGCGTCGACCGCGAGCATCGCCACCGCGAAGACGGTCAGGACGAGCGGGTTCGCGGTGATCCCGAGGCGCAACCCGAAGCGGCGCAGGAGTGGTCCCGCGATGACGAACAGGAACGCGATGCTGACGACGTTCATGACCGCGGTGTAGCCGGCGAGGAATCCGGCCAGGTCGGCTGCATCGGGGTACTGCGCCAATGCGCGATCGAAGACGAGGAAGTCGGCCAGCTGACTGGCCAGGGCCGAGAGGACCTGGTACGCGAAGATGAGCACCACGAAGCGGCGGGTGAACAGCTGGCGCATGGACGGCCGCGCGTCGCCTTCGGCGTCCGGTCCTGCAGCAGCCGCCGGTACGTGTACGTCGTTCCCCGAACCGAGGGATGCGGCGTATCGTCGACCCGTCGCCCAGACGAGCGCCGCAAAGGCGCCCTGAGCGATAGCGGTCGCCAGCAATAGATCCTCTGTTCGACCGAACCAGCCGACGAGCCAACCGCCGACGATGCCGCCGAGCACGGCACCCGCCGGGAAACCCGCGACGATCCGCGGGAAGCTCGCTTTGATCCCGGCGATGTCGAGCAGACGCCCGGCCTGCCCACCGATGAAGACGAAGCCCAGCTGGATAAGGATCGGGAACAGGATGAGCAGTGGCACCGAGACCCAAGCACCGTCTCCGGTCCTCGAGATCCACCAGGCGACGGCCAGCACCACGGTCGCACTGCCGAGCACGGCGAGGGCGATCGGCACCAGCTCGGCGGACCGTGCACTGCGAGCGACGGCGCCGGATATCAGGACGCCGGCAAGCCCGATGGCGATGTACGTCACGGGCAGCCACTCCGACCCGTACGTGTCCAGGAACATCGCGTTGGCCACGATGCCCAGGAGCGCGGCCATGATGCCGAAGACGACCGCCTGGGCGGTCAGCCAGAGGACCGCGCGCCCCGCCCGGTCCGCGGCGGTCACGTGTCGATCTGGGCGCGAACGCGCTCGCGGACCATCGCCACGAGGGCAGCGATCACGCCGCTGGCGAGTGCCGGGCGATCGGCGAGCAGCTCGTCGAGGATCGGCTTGTCGATCCGCAGGAGCGTCGACGGCTCCATGGCCGTCACCGAGGCCGACCTGGGCGCCGGGACAAGGGCGGACAGCTCGCCGACCGTCGAGCCGGGCGCCAGCGTCGTGACCTCGTGATGACCGTGGTGGACGCGAAGCCGGCCCCGCACGACCGTGAAGAGGTGGTCCTCGATCGCCCCTTCCTCGATGACGAGCTCGCCGGCGGCGGCCTCGACTTCGGTAGCTCGGCGGGCGACGGCCGCAAGGATCCGGCCAGGGACGTCGGCGAACAGGGCGACGCGCTGCAGCGCGATGACGCGTTCGATCGTCGTCACGATGTCCCTCGGGCGTGGGCGGAGCGGATCGGCGCCGGGAGGTCGGCGACGTTCATGGTGGCAACCGGGAGCGTCGCTTCGAGCAATGCCGCGCGATCGGCCGCCTCCATGGCGCGACACGGTAGCCGCCGGGTGGTCGCGGCGCAACTACGCCGAGGGTAGGCCGCCGGAGCCTCGCGTGAGGTCGTATCCTCCAAGGATGGAGGATGGCAAGGCGGGTGCCGCAGTCGCTGGCGCGGCCCACGGCGCGGACGAGTCCCAGCGCGCCATCGGCATCGACATCGGCGGCACCGGCGTCAAGGGCGGGGTCGTCGATCTCGAGCTCGGGGAGATGGTCTCGCCACGCATCCGCAAGCCGACGCCGCAGCCATCCACGCCCGACGCGGTCATGGCCATCGTCGAGGCCGTGGTCAGGGAGCTCATCGACGGCGGCTGGGCGACGCACGGGATGCCGGCCGGCTGTGGGTTGCCGGGCGTGGTCAAACACGGCCAGCTGAAGACCGCTGCCAACATCGACCAGGGCTGGGTCAACGCGCCGGTCCAGCAGATGCTGGCGGACCGGCTGGGACGCCCGGTCGCGATCGGCAACGATGCCGATGTGGCGGGCATGGCGGAGCTGCTCTTCGGGGCGGCCCGGGGACAGTCTGGGACCGTGCTCATGCTGACGCTCGGCACGGGCATCGGCAGCGCCCTCTTCGTGGACGGCCGGCTCGTGCCGAACACCGAGTTCGGGCATCTCCAGTTCCACGGCAAGGACGCCGAAAAACTGCTCAGCGCGACCGCGCGCGAGCGACGCGGCCTGAGCTGGAAGCGCTGGGCCAAGGACTTCAACCAGTTCCTCGCCCAGGTCGAGCTCTACTTCGGTCCCGATCTCATCATCCTCGGCGGCGGCGGCAGCAAGGTCTACGCGAAGTACATGGGCTACCTGACGACGCGGGCACCGATCGTCACGGCCCGGCTGCTCAACTCGGCCGGCATCGTCGGCGCCGCGCTGCTCGGGCACGCGGAGGCACAGGAGGGCACGGCTTCCCTGCCGGCGCTGGAGTCGGTCGCGCCAGCCGTGTCATGACGGGCGACGGAGGTGGGCCGATACCCGAGCTGGCCAAGGAACGATGCACGTCGGCCACGGCTGAGACTCCGCTGATCGGTCGACAGGAAGCGATCGAGCTGATGGCAGCCTTGTCGCCGGAGTGGCAGCTCGGCGAGACATCGATCGAGCGCCGCTTCGAGCTACGGACGTTCAACGCAGCCTTCGGGCTGGCGACGCGCGTCGCACTGCTGGCCGAGGCGCAAGGCCATCATCCGGACCTGGCGATCGGCTACGGTCGGCTCGACATCCGGCTCTCCACCGATGCCATCGGCGGCCTGTCGCGCAACGACTTCATCATGGCCGCCAAGATCGATCGCCTGACGGCCAGCTGACCGGGCGGGCAGAGCCGCCACGGCCGCACGGTCGCACCAGGCGGCCGCGGCTCAGCCAACCCACTCGCGGCCACTGACCGCGCGCACGAGCTGGGCCACGATGGCTGGCAAGAGGGCGATGGCCAGCACGATCAGCCACTCCCCGCTGTCCAGCGGCACGGCGTGGAATGCGACCGCAACGGCGGGCAGGTATGGGATGGCCGCCTGGATGACCACGGTCACGATGCTGGCCACCAGCAGAAAGCCGTTCGCTGGCAGGCGCCAGATGGGCAGTGTCAGGCTTCGATTGGCATAGGCCCGCACGGCCTGGCCGACGACGAGGACGGTGTAGGCCATCCACCGCGCCCGCTCTGGGTCAGCCGGACCGACGAGCATGACCAGGAGCGCAGCGAACGCCGAGAAGCCGCCGGCGGCTGCGATCTTGACCAGCAGCGCATCGGTCAGCAGCGGGATGGCACGCGGCCGGGGCTTGCGCCGCATGGCATCGGGCTCCTCCGACTCGCGCTCGAAGGCGACCGAGGTCGAGAGGTCGATGAACAGCTCCAGCCACAGGATCTGGAGCGGCAGGAGCGGCAGCGAGTAGCCGGCAAGCGTCGCGATGAGGATGAAGCCGAGCAGCGCGACGTGGGTCGACACCAAGAAGACGAGGCCCTTCTGGACGTTGGCGATCATGCGCCGACCCTCGCGGATGGCAAAGCCGAGCGTGGCGAACGAGTCGTCGCTCAGGACCAGGTCAGAGGCTCCTTTGGCCACAGCCGTGCCGCTGCCCATGGCCACCGCCACGTCGGCAGCGTTGAGGGCCGGCGCGTCGTTGACGCCGTCGCCCGTGACCGCGATCGTCCGCCCTGCCGTCCGGGCGGCCTGGACGAGGCGCACCTTCTGACTCGGCGTGGCTCTCGCGACGACGCTCATGGAGGGGAGCTCCGACACCAGTCGATCGTCCGACCACCGCTCGACCTCGGCGCCGTTCACGAGCATAGGCGTCTCCAATCCAGCTTCCTGTGCGATGGCCAGCGCCGTCGCCGGGTGGTCGCCCGTGACCACCAGGACGTGGATGCCCGCTCCCTGCACGATCGCCATGGCCTCGGCGATGCCGCGGCGGAGCGGATCGGCGAAGGCGACGATGGCCAGCGGCGACCAGGGTCCGTCCAGGGTTCGCTTGCCGCTCTCGGCCAGGAGCACCAGCCGCTCGCCGACCCCGGCGCCGGTCTCGACGAGATCGCGCCACTCGGGCCAGGCACCATCCCCGAGGAGCGCCTCTGGCGCCCCGAGCGCCACCGCGCGTACCATGCCGTCCGCCGCCCGGTAGCGAGCACGGGTATAGGGTCGGACGTCGTCGGCCGGCGCGGAGTCGATGAGTCGGTCGGTCGCCGGCAGGCCCCCATCGCCCAGGTCGGCCAACGCCGCCAGCAGGCCCGCGGTGAACGAGCTCGGGCGCACGCCGTCGGCCACCCGCCAGGCGTCGTCCTCGGCGCGCAGGGCGTCGAGGACCAGGCCGCACCGACGCTCGGGATCGGTCACCTCGCCCGCGGGCGTCCGGACACCGCGGACGGCCAACCGGTTCTCGGTCAGCGTGCCGGTCTTGTCGGTCAGGATGAGGTCGACCGCGCCGAGCGTCTCTTCGGCATTGAGATGTCGGACCAGGACGCCCCGCTTGAGCAGTCGATAGGCACCCAGCCCGAGCACCACCGCGAGCAGGATCGGCGGCTCCTCAGGGATCGCCGCGATGGCGGCCGAGACGCCTGCCAGGATGTTCTCGCCGAGAGGATCGCCGCGCATGACGCCGAGGCCGAAGGTGATGGCGATGAGGGCGACGGCGACGACGAGCAGGATCCTGATCAGCCGGTCGAGCTCGCGCTGGAGGGGGGAACGGCGCCGCGCATCGCCTTCCAGGCCCTTCGCGACGACCCCCACCTCGCTGGCCGCGCCGGTGGCCACGACGATGCCTTCGCCCCGGCCTGCGACCACGCTGGTGCCGGCATAGGCCATGGCATGACGCTCGTTGAGCGTCGCCTCGGCCCGATCAGGGGCGACCGTGGCAGGCTCTGGCAGCGACTCGCCGGTCAGGATGCTGCGGTCCAGGAGCAGTCCTTCGGCTGCGGTGACTCGCAGGTCAGCTGGCACCACGTCGCCGGCCCGTAGCAGCACGACGTCACCCGGGACGAGGTCCGCCGCCGGCACGTCCCTGACCGCGCCGTCGCGGCGGGCCCGGCTGCTCGGAGCGCTGGCCTCGCGCAGCGCCTCGAGCGCCCGCTGGCCGCGATACTCGGTAACCACGTCCGCGCCGACGATGGGGAGCAGTCCGACCAGCACCAGCAGGCCGTCGCGGCCCTCGCCGACGATGACCGCGAGCACGCCAGCGACGGCCAGCAGCAGCACGAACGGCTCCATGACCGCCTCGAGGAACATGTGGGCGACCGACTCATGCCGCGGCGGCTCGAGCTCGTTGGCACCGACCGACGCCAGCCGAAGCGCTGCCTCCTCATCGCTCAGTCCACGAGCGGGATCCACCGCCAGCGCCATCGCGACCTCATCGACCGGCAGGGCGTGGGCACTCGGAAGGGCTAGGTGGCCGATCGGGCCATGCGCGGGATCGGTCGGAGGGACGCCGGCGGTCGCCGTTCCATACGACGTCGCGGGCGTGGTGGGCGTCACCTCGTCATTCTCCGCGCCGGCCTCGCAACGCACATGGGCCGTCCCGCCCGCCGCGCGTCGCCGAATGGCACGGCCGTCGTCGGTGTCGCTGCGCACGGTGCTACGGTTCGGCCATGCAGGTCCACCTCCTCGACGCGACCTACGAGCTGTTCCGGGCGCACTTCGGGCGGCCGCCGACCGAGGCCCCTGACGGCAGGGCGGTGGGCGCCACGGTCGGCATCGTCGAGAGCATCCTTGGCCTGCTCCACGATCCGGGTGTGACACACGTCGGCTGCGCCACCGACCACGTCATCCGCTCCTGGCGCAACAAGCGGTACCCGGGCTACAAGACAGAGGCCGGCATGCCCGCCGAGCTGCTGGCGCAGTTCGGCCTGGCCGAGCTCGCGCTCGGGGCCATCGGGCTCGTCGTCTGGCCGATGGTCGAGTTCGAGGCCGACGACGCCATCGGCGCCGCCGCGCTCAAGTTCGCCGACGCGCCGGAGGTCGAGCGCGTCGTCATCCTCTCGCCCGATAAAGACATGACCCAATGCGTGCGGGAGGACGCGCGGGTCGTCTGCTTCGACCGACGCCGCGGGTTGTGGATCGACGCCGACGCGGTGCGCGCGAAGTTCGGCGTCTCGCCGGCCTCGATCCCCGACTACCTGGCCCTCGTCGGTGACAGCGCCGACGGCTACCCTGGCATCCCGGGCTGGGGCTCGAAGTCAGCCGCCGCGGTCCTGACCCGCTACGAGCACCTCGAGTCGATCCCGGAGCGCGCCTCGCAATGGGACGTCTCCGTCCGTGGAGCGCTGACCCTGGCCGCCAACCTGCGGGACCGCCATGACGACGCCTTCCTCTTCCGCGAGCTGGCCACGCTTCGGGCGGATACGCCGATCCCCGAATCGCTCGACGACCTGCGCTGGCGCGGCGCGCCCCGCGAGCCGTTCGAGGCGCTCATCGCCCTGACCGGCGCCGACCATCTGCGCGGCCGCGTCCCCCGCTGGGCCGACTGATCGGGCCTCGTCGCCCTGGCCAAGGCCTTCAAGCCTAGGGGGCCGACGCGCGCAGCTCCTCGAGCGTCGGACAGTCGTCGACGAACCCAAAGCGCTGGCACTCCTCCGGCGTGAATGGTCGCTGGATCGAAGCCCGGACGACGTCGAGTAGCTTCGCTGTGTCGATGTAGAAGACCAGCATTCCACCACCAGATGGGGTGACCGCGACGCGATCGTTGCCGACGAAGGCGACGCCCTGTGCCTGGCCGTCGACGCTCAACTGGTGGAGGAGCTTGCCCGTGGCCGCCTCCCAAACGCGCACGACCCCGTCCGACGCGCCGGTGACCACGAGCGTCCCGTCTGAGTTCATGGCGAACGACTTGGGAGAACCGTCGTGGGCCTGGTTGCTGCTCTTGACGGTCAGCGTCGCCGGGTCGATGCGATGAATCCAGCCCCCGCTCGTGCCGGCGACGCCGGTGATCCCCACGAGGGTGTCGTCGGGCAGGAACCCGATGAAGCCCATGTTGCCGCAGCTCTCGATCGACCCC
>JBEVDC010000049.1:0-4899 GCA_040514195.1 Candidatus Limnocylindrales bacterium
CCGACGCCCCCGTTCGTCTCCGGATCGGCTGGAGGTGAGCGATGACGGCTGAAGCGGCCGCTGCTCCGGCGCGGCGCTCGTGGACGAACCGCTTCCGAGGCGAGGGGCGATCCTCGCGCGTGGCCTATCTCTACCTCCTGCCTGCCCTCCTGGTGATGGGCATCATCACCCTCTACCCGCTCCTTTACCAGGTCTGGATGTCGTTCACGGACTTCGGCATCACGAACCTCCGGGAAGGTTCGGCCGCTCCGAATATCGTCGGGATCCAGAACTACATCGACGTCCTGACCAGCTCGCTGACCATCCCGAACTTCTTCTTCGTCCGCCTCATCCTCTACAACTTCGTGTGGGCGTTCACGAACGTCGTCATCCACGTCATCATCGGCGTGGCCATCGCGCTGCTGCTGAACACCAAGGGCCTCTGGTTCAAGCGCGCGTATCGGGCGCTGTTCATCATCCCCGTGGTCATCCCCCCGATCATCGTGGCGACCGTATGGGTGACCATCTACGACGCGCAGAACGGCGCCTTGAACCTCATCCTGCAGGGCCTGGGCGGCTTCCTGGGCATCCCGGCCGACGTCTTCCAGACCGACTGGCTGCGCCAGGTCGAAGACCCCATCCCGTTCATCCCGCTGCCGCTGGCCTTCTTCGCCATGCTGCTGACGAACACCTGGCTGGGCTGGCCGCTCAACGCGGTCGTGGCCACGGGTGCCCTGCAGAGCATTCCCGGCGAGCTCTACGAGGCGGCCGAGATGGACGGCGCCGGCCCCGTGGCCCGGTTCCGGAACGTGACCCTGATCTACCTGCGGCCGGCCATGATCCCCTACGCCATCTACGGCTTCGTGATCACCTTCAACCTCTTCTTTCTGGCCTACTTCATGTCAGGCGGCGGGCCGTTCGGGCGGACCGAGCTGCTCGTCACGCAGGCCTACCGGCTGGTCAACGAGCAACAGCTCTATGGTGTCGGCGCGGCCTTCGCCGTGATCATGTTCTTCATCCTGCTGTGCATCACCCTGGTCACCAACAGGCTGGCCAGGGCCACCAAGCAGTCGGACCTGGGGTGAGCATGCGATGAGTGCGTCCGAAGCCCTCCCGACTCGCGGTGGTGTCGGCCTCTACGGCAAGCGCTACCGCGGCCAGCGCGGCCGGCTGACGCTCCGTCGGCAGTTGCTACTCCAGTTCCTGACCCTGCTCGTCCTGTTCACGGTCATGTTCCCGGTCATCTGGGTCGTGTCCCTCTCGCTCGACCCGCTCAATCGCTCGCGACCGGAGGGGCTGAGCCTGATTCCGGAGGGGGCCACCATCGAGTCCTACTTCCAGGTCCTCGAGCAGCCCACCAACAACCCCATCTCCTTCGCCGAGCTGGCGGCCAACAGCCTGAAGATCGCGCTCAGCACCTCGTTCTTCAGCGTCCTCATCGGCGTCTTCGCGGCTTATGCGTTCTCGCGCCTGCGTTTCGGCCTGCGCGAGATCCTGATGCTGGCCATCCTGGCGGTCCTGATGTTGCCTACGGTGGCCACCATGGCGCCGCTCTTCGCGCTGCTCAACCGGGTCCAGGTGAGCCTGCCACTCCTCGGTGAGTTCAACCTGCGCAACTCGCTGCTGGGCGTCGGCCTGGCGATCATCTCGGGCCTGCTGCCGTTTGCCATCTGGAACCTGAAGGGGTATCTCGACACCATTCCCAAGGACCTCGAGGAAGCGGCTTCGGTGGACGGGGCTTCGACCAATCAGACCTTCTGGAGGGTGATCCTGCCGCTGGCCGTGCCGGCGCTGGCGGTGACCGCGTTCCTCGGCTTCGTCGCCGGCTGGACGGAGTTCTACTTCTCCTGGATGTTCCTCTCCAATCCCTCCGACTTCACGCTGGCCATGGCCCTGACGGCTATGCAGGGCCAGTTCGCGAGCACCCCCTGGTCGGCCTTCGCCGCCTTCGCCATCATGTTCGCCATCCCGCCAGCGGTGGCCTACCTGTTGGCCCAGAAGTACATCACGTCCGGCCTTGCGGTCGGCGCTGTGAAGGGCTGACGTCGGAACGGGATGCCAGACGGGCCGGTCATGCCGTTCCCATTCCTGCCCTGGGGAGTGGTCGTCGCCGGCGTCGTCCTTGGTGGCATGGTCGGGCTCTTCATGCTCGTCGTCCACCTCCTCGACCGGGCCGCGACCGAGGTCAGCGGCACCATGCTGCCCGGCCTGGTCCGGGGCGTCCGTCAGTGGTCCGGTGGGCCGATCTCGGCCGCGCCGCCGCCGTCATCACCGATGGCGGTCGACCCGGAGCCGAGCCTCGATCCGATCGTCGACGAGCCACTCCCCACCCGCGAGCGCCTGCATCCGCACATCCGGTGAGGCACACACCCTGCCTGCTGGCCGTGGCCGCGGTCAGCCTGCTGGCTGGCGTGATCCAGCCGTGATGCCATCCCAGCCGGTCGTCGGGGGGTCGTCCCGCTTGTCCGTCGATACGCCCGGCTGGGTGCGTGACGCGGTCTTCTATCAGATCTTCCCCGACCGCTTCGCCCGGTCCGGGCGCGTCCCGATGCCCGGGCCGCTGGAGCCCTGGGACGCCCCACCGACCATCCACGGCTTCAAGGGCGGGGACCTCTACGGCATCGCCGAGCGCCTGCCGGAACTCCGCCAGCTGGGTGTCACGGCTCTCTACCTGACGCCGATCTTTGCCTCGGCCTCGAACCATCGCTACCACACCTATGACTATCTCGCGGTCGATCCGCTCCTCGGCGGCGATGCAGCCCTCCGGGAGCTCATCGACCAGGCGCATGCCGCCGACATGCGCATCGTCCTCGACGGCGTCTTCAACCACTGCGGTCGGGGCTTCTGGCCTTTCCACCACGTAGCGGAAAACGGCGCCGCTTCGCCGTATCGCGACTGGTTCATCCTCGACGAGCGGGTCCTGGGCGGTGGCCGGCGCCTTGACCCGTACCCGGAGGTCGATCCGGAGCTGGACAAGGCCGGTCCGGCCTCGCGTGGCGGCTACCGAGCCTGGTGGGGGCTTCCGGCCCTACCGAAGCTCAATGTCGCGAATCCGCACGTGCGCGAGTACATCTTCGGCGCCGCCGAGCACTGGATCCGTTTCGGCATCGACGGCTGGCGGCTCGACGTGCCGACGGAGATCGAGGACCCGACCTTCTGGCCCGAGTTCCGCCGTCGCTGCCGGGCGGTCGACCCCGAGACCTACCTGGTCGGCGAGATCTGGACCGAGGCGCCCGACTGGCTGGCAGGCGATCGCTTCGACGGGCTCATGAACTACCCGCTCGCCGCGGCCATCCTGGGATTTGCCGGCGGGAAGAGCCTCGACCTGCGCGTCGTGGACGAGCATCACATGTACCGTGCTTCGATCCGACGCCTGGACGCGGCCACATTCGGCCGGACCGTGGAACGCCTCATGACGCTCTACGACCCGGCGGTCGTGGCCGTCCAGCTCAACCTGCTCGGCTCGCACGATGCGCCCCGGTCGTTGACGGTCCTTGGCGGAGACGTGGCCGCCCTGCGGCTCGCCTTCACGCTGCAGCTGACCCTGCCCGGTGCGCCATGCATCTACTACGGCGACGAGATCGCCATGGCGGGCCAGCACGATCCCGACTGCCGCCGCTCGTACCCCGCAGAGCCCGGCGCCGGCGACCAGGCCTTGCGCGGGTACGTCGCCTCCATCGCGGCCGCCCGCCACGAGCACGTCGCGCTTCGGCGAGGCGACGTGCGCTGCGTCGGCGCGGTCGGCGAGGCGGTGGTGCTCGAGCGAACCGCCGAGGGCCAGCGGGCGCTGGTGGCGGTGAACGCCGGCCACCAGACGCTCGACGTCCGTCTGCACGGACTCGGCGAGGCTGGGGGCATGGCGGGCGTTTGGCGACCCACCGCGGAACTGGTCTCCCCGGGCGCCGAGCTGCGCCCGGCCGATCGGGCTGGGGGGTCAGCCGTCGTCAGGCTACCCCCGCAGGCGTCGGCCGTCCTCGTCGAGGCCTGAGGCGGTCTCAGTCGGGGATGGTGCGAGAGGCAGCGAGGTCGGCCGTCGGTCGCTCGCTCGAATGGGCGGCCGGCAGGTAGAGCTGCTCGACGTACTCCTCGAGCATCCGGGTCGTCGAGAATCGCCACATGGTCGAGGCGATGGATGCCTTCATGAGCTCGACCCAGGCTTGGGGCAAGCCCGTTTCGTCGCGCTCGTACCAGCGCGGCACGACTTCCTCCTCGAGGATCCGATAGAGGTCGGCCGCGTCGGCTGCGTCCTGGGCCTCCTCATCGTGGGACTGCTCGCGGCCACCGATGGCCCAGCCGTTCGTGCCCGCCCAGCCCTCGTCCCACCAGCCGTCGAGGACGGAGACGTTGACGATGCCGTTGGCCGCCGCTTTCATGCCGCTCGTGCCCGACGCCTCGAGCGGCCGGCGCGGGTTGTTGAGCCAGACGTCCACACCCTGGACGAGATAGCGCGCGATGCGCATGTCGTAGTCCTCGAGGATGAACGCCCGACCGGCCAGCTGCGGCGCCTGGCTGCGCTCGAAGATGTCGCGGATGACCGCCTGACCGGGCCGGTCGGCCGGATGCGCCTTGCCGGCGAAGATGACCTGGACGGGCCGCTCATCGTCACGCAGCAGGCGTGCCAGCCGCTCCTCGTCGCTGAACAGCAGCGCGGCGCGCTTGTAGGTCGCGAATCGACGCGCGAAGCCGATCGTCAGGATGCCCGGGTCAAGGACGCGCTCGACGCTCTCGAGCACGGAGGGCGAAGCCCCGTGACGGGCGAACTGTCGGAGCAGCCGACCACGCGCGAAGACGGCCAACTCCCGTTTCTGCCGCAGGTGCGCCTTCCAGATGACATCGTCGGGAACGTCATCGAGATGATCCCAGAAGCGACGCTCCCCCGGCTCCTCGTCCATGGTGTCGAGGTCCGCATTCGTGTAGCGC
>JBEVDC010000230.1:0-4907 GCA_040514195.1 Candidatus Limnocylindrales bacterium
CGACCGATGATCTCGATGCCGTGGTGGCGGCGGCGACGGCCGCGCGGCTGGATGCCACCGGCCAGTCCTGCAATGCCGCCAAGCGATTCATCGTGGTGGACGGGTTGTACGAGGCGTTCCTGACCAAGTTCACCGCCGCGATGGCCGCGGCGCCAGTGGGTGACCCGCTGGCCGAGGACACGGTGCTCGGGCCACTGTCATCGGTGGCCGCGGCGACTCGATTGCAGGACCAGGTCGATCGGGCGGTGGCGCAGGGCGCGACCGTGGTCACTGGCGGCTCCCGGAACGGTGCGTACTTTCAGCCGACCGTGCTGACCGGCGTGACGTCCGACATGGAGGCCTATCGGGAGGAGTTCTTCGGGCCAGTCGGCGTCGTCTACCGGGTGGCCGACGAGGACGCAGCGGTCACGCTGGCGAACGACACCACCTTCGGGCTGGGTTCGTACGTGTACAGCAACGATCCGGAGCAGGCGGCCCGGGTCGCCGATCGGATCGAGGCGGGCATGGTCTACGTCAATATCGTGCTCGCCGACAGTCCCGAACTGCCATTTGGCGGCATCAAGCGCAGTGGAACGGCCCGTGAGCTGGGTCTGCTGGCGGCCGATGAGTTCGTGAACAAGAAACTCATCCGTACCGCCGGCTAGCCCTTCGCCGACCTCGGCAGACAGGATGACGAGGAGCAGCCGTGCCGTCCGTCGCGTGTCCGCCGCGTTCCCACCCATCGCTTGCGGTCGAGGCACCGGCTGGGGTAGCATGGCGGCAATCGAATAGCTCTTATCAAGAGTGGTGGAGGGACCGGCCCGTTGAAGCCACGACAACCTGCCAAGAGGACTTGGCAAGGTGCCAAATCCGGGCAGGTCCGCCTGCGAGATAAGGGGAACCCCCGAGGCCCTTCCTCCGCAGGAAGGGTCTTCTCGTTTCCGCCGGTCCCGCCGCGAACCCGCCTCACCCGCGCGAAGGACCGACCGATGACGACCGAGCTGCTGGCCACCCCGACGATCCCATCGCCGCGGTCAGCCATGCCCGATGGCGCGTCGACCGAGCACCAAGCTGAGGTTGGCTCAGGGTCGCAGCGGGTGCTCGGGATGCGTTGTCGAAACTGCGGCCGACCGGAGGCGCTCGGCGTCAACTACGTTTGTGCCGGCTGCTTCGGCCCACTCGAGATCGCCTACGACCTCGAGGTCGCGGCACGAACGCTGGATCGTGCCGCCCTCGCCATCCGCCCGGCCGGGATCTGGCGCTACCTCGAACTGCTGCCGGTCACGGCGCCGCCGACGCGCGGCCTCCAGGTCGGCTCGACCCCCATGGTCGCGGCGGGACGGTTGGGCGAGGTGATCGGCATCGAGCGCCTGTGGCTCAAGGACGACACGCGCAACCCGACGCTCTCCTTCAAGGACCGTGCGGTCGCCGTGGCTGCCGCCCAGGCCTCGACCTTCGGTCTCGAAGCACTGGCCTGCGCCTCGACCGGCAACCTGGCCGGCGCCACCGCCGCCGCGGCGGCCGCCCTCGGCCTGCCGGCGTACGTCTTCATCCCGGCCGACCTGGAGCCCGCCAAGGTCGCCCACGCCCTGGCCTACGGCGCCACGGTAGTGCCCGTGGATGGCACGTACGACGACGTCAATCGGCTCTGCCTGGAGGTCGCCGACGAGCTCGGCTGGGGTTTCGTCAACGTCAACCTGCGGCCGTATTACGCTGAGGGCAGCAAGACCCTCGCCTTCGAGGTCGCCGAGCAACTCGGCTGGCGGCTGCCGGACGTGGTCGTCTCGCCCATCGCTTCCGGGGCACTCTTCACCAAGCTCGCCAAGGGGTTCGACGAGCTGGCCGCGGTCGGTCTCATCGATCGGACTCCGGTTCGCTTCGTCGGCGGCCAGGCGGCCGGCTGCGCGCCCGTGGCCAGGGCCTTCGAGACCGGCACCGATGTCATCGAGCCCGTGCGCGTGCCCGACACCATCGTCCGATCGTTGGCCATCGGCAGCCCAGCCGACGGACGCTATGCGGTCGAGCTGGCGCGGGCGAGCGGTGGCTCCATCGAGGCCATCCCCGACGCCACGACCGCGCAGGCACTCCGTCGTGTGGCCGCCCTCGAAGGGCTGCATCCCGAGACCGCCGGAGGCGTGACCATCGCGGCCGCCGAGGCAGCCCGGACACGGGGCGTGATCCGCGATGGCGACGAGGTCGTCGTTCTGCTCACCGGGAATGGCCTCAAGACACCGGACGCGGCGATGTACGACGTCGAGTCGCTGCCCGCCGAGCGCGGCCGGCCCGGCCTGGCTCCCGTCCTGCCGGCGCGTTTCTCGGCCTTCGAAGCGTGGTACCAGGCATGACCAGCCGGCGTCGCCGGATCGGCACCCACGGCGGCTTTTGCTCCTGTCCGAGGCGGGTCGCCGCCGGCTGACGCGCCCGACCGGCAGGGACCGGTCCAGCGTCAGCCGGAGCGGCGCCTCGCGCTCCCGCCGCCACCCGTTCTTTCGTCCCGACCTGTTCAGGAGCTCTCGATGTCTTCCACCGTTCGACCCGGCCCGCGTCTCATCGACCCACGTGGCCAGCGATTCGGCGCCGGCTTCTCGGCCGTCGTGCTCGCGGTCGCTGTCATGCTGCAGTCGCCGCTGCTGGTGTCGCTGGTCGCCCTCGCGCTCGGCGTCAGCTCGCTCTTCGGCCTGAGCGCCTTCGTCTTCGGGCGGCCGTGGCCGACCGTCCGGCGTCTCCTTCGACTCGGTCCGCCGGCCTATCAGGAGCCCGAGTTCGGCCCCCGCTTCGCCCAGGCGCTCGGGTTCATCTTCCTGGCCCTTGGGGTCGCCCTGGTGGTGGCCGGCATCTCACCCTTCGGATGGCTGCCGATCGTGGCGGTCGTCGGGCTGCAGGCCACGTTGGCGCTGACCGGCTACTGCCTGGGCTGCAAGCTGTACGGCCTGAGCTGGTGGCTGCCGGCGCAGTTCGACCGCTTCGTCCTGCGCCGCGAGCGGGAGGCCGAGCCGGTCGGCTGATCCGGGCAAGGCATCCCTGCTGCGCGGCATTCGAGCCACGACCCGCGCAGCCTGACGGGTTCAGTCGCGCGAGGCGCGCCAGGCGTCGCGGAGCCGCATCCTGCCGGTCGTCTGCGGGATCGCGCCAGCATAGATGCGGGCTCCGATGACGATCCAGATGGCGATCAGCGTGTCGACGAGCCAGGGCCCCCAGGAACCCGAGCGCGGTGGAATTGAGCAGGTAGCAGCCGAGCGCCGGCGTCGAGCGGGCGGCCATCCCAGCGCGTCTCGCCAGCCTCCGGCCGGACGAGGCCGAAGACGCAACGCATGGTCGTCGTCTTGCCCGAGCCGTTCGGCCCCAGGAAGCCGGTCAGACGCCCTCGGCGGGCCGTGAACGAGGCGCCATCGAGGGCGGTGATCGGGCCATACCGCTCGGACAGCGCATCGATCTCAAGCATGCTCGCGCATCCTACCGATCGGTCGTCGAGGCCTCCGATCCGTACCGATCGATCGGAGCATGCCCGCCGGCGCAGAGGGGGGATCCGCGCCGACGGACACGCCCCAAGTGTCCGCGAACTGGGCGAAACGTGCCGCGATGGCAGGCCCGGGCTCCGCTGGCTACGCTAGCGTCGTGGATCGCCAGCGCATCTCGTCAGGGTCACCGTATGAGCGAACGGTGGGCTTCAGCCGCGCGGTGCGGATCGGCGGCCGCGTTCTCGTGTCCGGGACGGCGCCGATCTGGCCGGATGGCTCATGCGACCCAGATGCCGGCATCCAGGCGGGGCGCTGCCTGGAGATCATCGTGGCCGCGCTGGCGGAGGCGGGCGCCGGGCCGGAGCACGTCGTCCGGACACGAAGCTACCTCGTCGATCGCGGCGACGAAGCCGCCGTCTCGCACGCGCATGGACGCGTCGTCGGTGAGATCAGGCCGGCGAGCACGATGGTCGTGGTTGCCGGCCTGCTGGACGCCCGCTGGAAGGTCGAGATGGAGGCCGAGGCGATCATCGACCCGAGCGACTGACGGTCGTCTCGGCTATGGGGCGGGGGTCGCGCTTGGTGTCGGGCCGGCGCTCGGTGCGGGGCTTCCGGTGGGACCCTGCGTCGCGTCGGGCGCCTGGGTTGCACCGGGGAGAGGTTCGGGTTTCTGCCAACCTCCGCCCGGCAGCCCACCGCCTGGGAAGAGGCGATCACCCGGCAGCAGGCCGTCGTGACGACGCTGGCCAGATCCGTGCCATGTACCGTCACCCCGACCGAACCCGCCGCGGCCATCGCCCTGGCCATGAAGACCGCCGCGGCCCGGGAGCTGCTCCGTGCCCGGGCGCCGCCCATTCTGGTCGCCAGCCTCGATCCGGTGGGACCGCGAGCCGCGCTCGTTCCCGTTGTCGATCGTGCGACCGGCGGCGAAGCCGATGCCACCGACGAGGACGAACGCGCCGACGAGGACCGCGACTTCGACCCATCGGCGCCGCTTATCCCCTGCTGCTATCGGCGGGGCAGTGGCCGCCGAAGCGGTGCCAAGCTCCGTCTTTGGCGCGGCAGGCTCGTCCCCGACTGCAGCCTCGACGGGTCGGGGCTGTGGGGTCGCCTCCGGGTTCATCGCCGGTGGTTCGGTCACCGGCGTGCCCGGCGCCACGGCGGGCGGCTGGCCCTCGGTCGGATCTTGCGGAGAGGACTGATCGGTCACGCGTGGACTCCTTGTCGTCGACCTCGTCGAACGGAGCGGGTCGTTCGCCCGGAGATCGGGCAAGGCAGGCACCGCTAGCTGACCGAAGGGTCGCCACGTCGGCTGACGGAGTCCTGAATCTGGGGCGCGATCGCCCGTCGCCCAACGCCATGGTTCGGACGGGGCGGCTAGGCCTCGAAGCCGACCTCCTCGAGGATCTGAAGGCTCGCCGGGTGGATGGTCTCGACCTCGTCGGGATCGAGGACCTCCACCGGGCGAAG
>JBEVDC010000137.1:0-3582 GCA_040514195.1 Candidatus Limnocylindrales bacterium
GGAGATCCTTGCTGACGTCGCGACGCTCATCTGGGTCGTGTTCTGGGGCCGCATCGTGTGGCTGCTGTACGAATTGATCGCCGGCTTCGCCGGGGCCGGGCGCACGATCAACGAGGGCGGCGCGAACCTGACCCAGGCCGGGGTCGACCTGGGCGCGACGCTCCGCGACCTGCCCCTCGTCGGTGAGGCTGTATCAGGTCTGGTCAGGGATGCGCTCGCTGGCGCGGGACAGCCGTTGTCTGACTTCGGCAACGAGCTCGAGACGTTCGTCCTGATCGTCGCGGCCGTCCTGGCTCTGCTGCTTGCGCTGATCACGCTCGTGCCCTGGCTGGTGCGATATGTCCCGTGGCGGTGGAGACGCCTGCGACTGGTCCGAGCCGCCCATCGCGCCCTTCGTCGCACGAATGACCTGTCCGACCCCCAGATCGCGCAGATCTTGGCCATGCGCGCGGTCATGCGCCTCGACTACCCGACCCTCCTCGAGTTCACGCCAGATCCACTCGGCGATTGGGCCACGGGACGCCACGACCGCCTCGCTCGCGCAGAGCTTGCCAGCGTCGGCCTGAAGCCCGGCTAATCGGATCATCGACGGCCGGCGTGCCTGGCCAGCGAGGCCGGTGACCGGCGCCAACGCTGGATCTTCGCCGACACCTTCGTGCTCGGCCGGTAGGGCTGGCCATCGCCTTGCCTGCACCGAAGCGTACGATGGATGCCGACGGAAGGAGGCGCCATGGACCGGGCGACGTGGCTCCGCGAGCAGCGCCTGAAGGCCGAGGCCGACTACGACACGCGCTACTCGGCCACCTACGACGCAGACGCCGAGCCGATGACGACGACCCACCGACGCTTCGTGCGCCGGGTCGTGCGCGCCTCGTCCGTGGGCGGCACCGTCCTCGACGCCGCCTGCGGCACCGGGAAGTACTTCGGCATCGTCCTCGCGGCCGGCAGGAAGGCCGTCGGCGCCGATCAATCGGCGGGCATGCTGGATGGCGCGCGGGCCAAGTTCCCGGCCGTCGAGCTGGTCAGGTCGAGCCTCCAGGAGCTGGACCTGGAGCGAACATTCGATGGCGTGATGTGCATCGACGCCATGGAGAACGTGCCGCCGGAGGAGTGGCCGAGCGTTCTCGCCAACCTGCATCGCGCGCTGAAGCCTGACGGCCTGCTGTACCTGACGGTCGAGGAACACGAACAGGCCGACATCGACGCCGGGTACGCGGATGCCATCGCCCGCGGGCTGCCCGTGGTCCCTGGCGAGCACACCTTCGGTGGCACCGCCTACCACTTCATCCCGACTCGCCCGCAGGTTTCCGACTGGATCGCGGCAGAGGGCCTCTCGGTCATCGACGAGGCGAACAGCCTCGGAGACGGCTACAGCTACTGGCACCTGCTCATGCGCCAGCGCGTCCCCGAAGAGGAGCAGCCGACGCCTGGTTGATACGCTCGTGGCGCCCAACCACTAACTGACAAGGCCGATGGCGCGCGAGACCGGCTGTCGCACTCGCTCCTGCCCCCGACTGTCCGTAGTACCGCCGGGTGCGGTGTCTCGGGCTGCTGGCCGCGGCAGACGTCCGTGCAAGGCTCCGCGATGACCCGTTCGAGCCCTGCTCTGTCCCTCGTACCGCCTTTGGCAGTGACTCGGACGAACCGGGCCCCGAGTACCACTGCGAGCGGTAAGTGGGATGGATCCGGCATCCCCGCGACCGAACGGTATCCGTCCCAGCCACCCGCCCGCAAGTGTTGACAACTTTTGTTGTCGGTGGCAGGATGACCGGCATGTTGGATGTGACGGTCATCGAAAACGCGGCTGCCGCCGAGTCATCGCTCGACCCCATCCGCACTCGGCTGCTTGCGGAGCTGGCCTCGGAGGCAGGTTCGGCGACGACCCTGGCGAAGAAGGTCGGCCTACCCCGGCAAAAGGTCAACTACCACCTCCGGACGCTCGAGCGGCATGGGCTCATCGGGCTCGTCGAGGAGCGTCGTAAGGGCAACGTCACCGAGCGCGTCCTGCGCGCGACGGCCTCTGCCTACGTCATCTCTCCCGCGGCGTTGGCTGCCGTCGAACCCGATCCGTCGCGTTCGCCTGACCGGCTCTCTGCCTTCTGGCTGCTGGCCCTCGCCAGCAAGCTGGTCGGCGACGTCGGTGCGCTCCTCGTCGGCGCAACCAAGGCGCGCCAGCGGCTCGCCACCTTCGCCATGGACGGGGAGATCCGATTCGCGACGCCGGCCGATCGGGCCGCCTTTGCCGAAGAGCTCGCGGCGACCGTCACCGATCTTGTCGCTCGCTACCACGACGAGGAGGCGCCAGACGGGCGCCGACATCGCGTCGTCTTCGCCATCCATCCCAGCGTCCCAGATAAGGAGCACTGACATGGCCAAGCCATTCGAGGTCGTCGTCGAGCAGGTCGTCGAGGCCACCCCCGAAGAGACCTGGGAGGCGGTCTCCACCGGCCTCGGGATGGACGGCTGGTTCATGGGCAGCAGCACCGTCGAGCCCCGCCTCGGCGGCGTGGTCCGGACGGCCCTGCCCGGTCTCACCATGGAGTCGACGATCACGACCTGGGACCCGCCGCACCGCTTCGCCAATACCTCGGCCGAAGACGCCGACGGGCGCCTGATGGCCTTCGAGTTCACCATCGAGGGTCGCGCCGGCGGCACCACGCACCTTCGCCTCGTCCACAGCGGCTTCCTGCCCGATGAGATCTGGGCCGACGAGTTCGACGCCCTCAAGAAGGGCGATCCGACCTACGTCTTCAAATTGGCCGAATACCTCAAGTACTTCCGCGGCCGGCAGGCCGTGCCGGTCTCGGTCTACGGCCCACCGGTCCCGGCGGCCGAGGCCTGGCCGGCCTTCAACGCGGTCATGGGCGTCGCCCCGGACGTTGAGGTCGGCGCCCCGGTGCGCTTCACGCCGACCGGTCTGCCGGAGATCGACGGGGTCATCGACTACCGGTCAAGCGACCTCCTGGGCGTCAGGACAGCGGACGCGATGTATCGATTCTTCGTCGGTATGGGCATCGCGTACGTCGGCCACCACATCTTCGCCGACGTCGATCCAGCGGCCACCCAGGCCGCGTGGGAGGCCTGGCTGAACGGCCTCTTCGCCGAGGCAGGCGTAGCCTGACCCGACTACCGACCAGAGAGGACCAAGCAGATGAACACCACCCTCCAGCGCGTCACCTCCGCCGACGGCACCTCGATCACCATCGAGCGCCAGGGCGAGGGTCCGCCCATCGTCCTCGTCTGCGGCGGCTCCGTGGACCGTGGATCGAACGCCGGCATCGCCACCATGCTCGCGTCGGACTTCAGCGTTCTTAACTTCGACCGTCGCGGTCGGGGTGGCAGCGGCGACACCTTGCCTTATGCGATCGAGCGCGAGATCGAGGACATCGAGGCCGTCATCGGTGCGGCCGGCGCCTCAGCTGGGCTCTTCGGCTCCTCGTCCGGGGCCGCTCTGGCTTTGATCGCGACCGCCGCCGGCGCGTCGGTCACCAAGCTGGCCCTCTGGGAGCCGCCCTATATCCTCGACCCCGCCGCCCGGCCGCCGGCTGACCAGATCCAGCAGTACGAGACGATGGTCGCCGA
>JBEVDC010000142.1:0-5297 GCA_040514195.1 Candidatus Limnocylindrales bacterium
GAAGGGCCCCGACCGGACCGGCGCCAGGGCGCGGTTCCGGACGTCCAGCAACGCCTCGGCCGACACGGTCTCGATCGCGAGCGGCGGCTACCGCCGGATGACCATCAAGTGGAAGGGCGCCGACGTCAGGCTCCAAGTGCTGACGGCCGGCCTCGCCAGCTTCCGTGTCCAGAAGCGCCGGCCGGGCGTGAGCGACTGGGTGACGATCTTCTATGCCACGACGAAGACGGAGATGACGCGTCGCTTGCGCAAGGGCGTGCTCTACGAGTTCCGGGTCCGGGCTCGCGACAAGAAGGGCAACCTCGGATCCTGGCGGTCGATCTACATCCGACCTTGATCGATCGCGCGCGCCGCTCTCGGCGCCGACGGGATCTCGGACCGGAAATCGGCCGGCAGGGCGCCCTGCGCGGCCAGGCGACGGATGACGAAGCCGTAGTAGTCGTCCACCTTGGCCGTGATGTTCGGCCACGAGAACTGCCTTGCGCGCTCGCGGCCTGCCTCGCCCATCCGAGCCCGGAGCGCGGGGTCGTCCAGCAAGCTGGCGATGGCGTCGGCCAGCTCCGCGTGGTCTCGTGGCGGGACGAGCAAGGCCTGCTGGCCGCGACGCACGACACCTTTGTAGCCATGGATGTCGCTGCATACGATGGGCGTACCGGCGGCCATCGCCTCGAGCAGCACGATGCCGAACGATTCCTGCCCGGTGGCGGGCGAGACGTAGATGTCCGCGGTCGCGAAGAGCTGGGCTTTCTCCGCGTCGCTCACGCGGCCGAGGAGATGGACGCCCTGCAGGCCGCGGGTCGCGACGTAACGGCGCACCTCGCGCTCCTGGGGCCCACGCCCGACGACCAAGAGGCGACAGTCGCGTCCCGAACGACGCAGGCTGCGGAAGGCCTGGAGCAGGACGAGGAGGCCCTTGCGTTGCTCGAAGCGGCCCACGAAGAGGAGGTTGGCCGTTCCGTCGCGCCAATGCTCGATGGGCTTCACGTCCTGGTAGCGGTCGAGGTCGACGCCATTGGGGATGACCTTGTAGTCGCCCGGGAAGTAACGGTCGATGAAGTGGCGGGCGGCGGCGCTGACGGCGATGCGGCCATGGAGCCGGGCGGCCAGGCGGCCCATGAAGTTGCTGCCCAGCTCGTACGCCGGGCTCCAGCCGGCATACGCGTGGAAGGTGGCCACGTTCACGCTGCGGGATTCGCGCAACATGAAGGGCGAGAGGAGCGGCACGAACGGTTCGTGGAAGTGGAGCAGGTCGAATCGCTCGCGCTCGAGCAGGGCGGCGATCTGCGAGAGGTAGCGGGGCGAGACCGTGACGGTGCCCATCGAGCCGTTGGTCGGTACGCTGAAGCCGCGCCCGAGGCGGATGACGTCGCCCTCGCTGGCGCGTTGGAGGCCGTGCGTGCTGCTGATGATCCGCACATCGTGGTTCCGCTCGCGCAACCCGTCGTAGAGGTAGCGCACATGCTCGTTGACGCCGCCCGGCAGGGGGTAGACGTAGGGCGTGACAAGGCCGATCTTCACGACGAGGCGTCCCCGTCGTAGCGGGCCGGCCGGCGTCGGCCGCCGGGATAGCCGAGGTCCCGCCCGGTCCCGTCGCGAAGCAGCTTGCCGCGGACCTCGTCGCGCACATCGCGGACGTATTTGCGAACCTGCCGGCCGAGCATCCCGACCTGCGCCATGGAAGGGTAGAACTCGCCCTCCCAGGTCGTGGCTCGCGCCTCGATCGCCCGTCTGAGGTCGTCGGCCGTCCGTCCCTCGAAACGGGTCGACGCCTGGCCGATGTGGGCAGGCAGGTGGGCGTCGCTGCTGCCGAGGCCGGCCAGTCCGTGGGCAGCGGCGAAGGCGACGACGCGAGGGTGCCAACGACGACCGGCCGTCGTCGGGTTGAAGACTTCGAGACCGTCGATGCGCGCGGCGGGATCGGGGTCGTCGATGAGGGCGCGCAGGCTTCGAGCCGACGCGCTCATCGGGATGGGCACCAAGGGGTGGGCCGGGATGGCCAGGCCACCCTGCTCATGGATGGCGGCCACGCTCCAGCGCAATGAGCGGAGCGGCGGCACCGGACGGCTGAGGAAGAGTCCGAGGAGGTGGCCGCCGCGGGTCGTGATCTCTTCTCCGACCACGACTTCGAAGCGGTAGCCGCGACTTGCTGCCATCTCCCGCGCCGCCAGGGCGGCGTCGACGCGCTCGTGATCGGCGATGGCGATGACGTCCAGGTCGGTCTCCTCCTGCACGTAGCGAAGGATGGTGTCGATGCCGGCTACGCCGTCGGACGCAGCGCTGTGGATGTGCACGTCGGCGCGACCGAGGTGGACCGCATGCGACGCGTCGGAGGTCGGCCGAGCCAAGGTCCGATCGCTCATCGGATGTCGTCCCAGATGGGGTACATGATGGTCCACCACTGCTCGGGCGCCGGTGCCACGATGGCCTCGATGCCGCGCGCTTCCGCGGCCAGGAATGCGGCCACGCGCGCGCGCATGGTCTGGCCGGCCTCGGGCGTGGCCAGATCGAGGAGGGCGATCTCGTAGGTGCCGTAACCGGTCCGCCGCGCGACCGCCATCTGGCAGGCGATGCCCGTCTCGACGGTCACCAGCGCTGGCCCCACGGGCAGGTCGGCCGGGCTCCCGAAGAGCTCGGTCGGCCGCGCGGCTCCGACGATCGGCCGGTCGCCGACGATGCCCACGAGGCCGCCGCCGCGCGCCCATGCCAGCAGCCGGCGGCTGCCGTTGATGGGATCGATGATCTCGAGGCCGATCGGCTGGCGCTGCTCCATGACCCAGGCTTGCATCGCCGGGTCGGCGACGGTCTCCATCGGCGTCAGCATCGTCTTCCCGGACCGGTGGATCGCGTACTGGGCAGGGACCTCCATGGAGCCGTAGTGAAGGCCGATGTACATCAGGCCGCGACCCGCCGCCAACCGGTCGAAAGCGGCGTCGATCGGTCCCCAGTCGCCGAAGTCGATGTGCGCCTCGAGGTACTCGCGCGTGAGGGTCTTCCGGCGCAGCAGCTCGAGGTAGTAGCGGGCGTGGTGCCCGAAAGCGTCGCGGACGAGGCGGTCCATGGCCTTCGGGTCCCGAGCCGCCCGCGCCACTCTCGGCGTGGCTCGACCTTCGGCCACGAGCCAGGTGCAGATGCGCGTCAGGTTCCGACGGGCGAGGTCGCGTCGGTCGGGCTGGGCGAGGTACGACGCGGCGCCGACGGCGTGGAAGATCCGATGGAGCGGTCGATCCGGCAGGCGACAGGCCAGCCATGTGGCTGCCCGCAGCGTGGCGAGCCTCGCGCGCTGGCCCGGCGTCATCCGGGCTCGCCGGCGCGGACTGCCAGCGACGCCGCCTCCTCCGGCGTGGCCGGCCAGATCGGTTTGAAGGTGTACCACTGCTCGGGGGCCGGGCGGACCATGACCTCGATGGCGTCAGCCACTGCCTGGGTGGCTTGGGCGATCTCAGCCGAGCCCGCGCCGCCGACCTCGATCGGGTCGAGCCACTCGGCGGTGAATCGCCCGCCCGCCTGCCGGCGGCAGACGATGGGCACGATGACCGCGTTGGTCCTGGCCGCCAGCACGGCTGGGCCGGCGGGCAGGGTCGTCCAATCGCCGAAAAGGCGCACCGGCACCCCGTCCGAGCGGTAACCCCAGTCCACCAGGAGGCCGAGCAGCGCCGGCTCTCGCAGCACGCTGTAGACGCGTCGAAGGTTCTTCCAGGCGAAAACCTCGACGCCCCAGCGGCGGCGTTGCGCCTGGAGGAGCGCATACAGCTCCGGGTACGAAGAATCGTCGGCCAGGCCGTAGGTCGGGAAGCCGCGCGCTGCGCAGGCTGCGATGAGGGCCTCGATACTGCCGATATGGACGCTCAGAGCGACGATGCCGCGGCCCTCTGCTCGCAACCGACCCCAGAGCTCGGCGAAGGCATCGACGCCGCGTTCGCCGTGTGAGTCCATCATTGCCGCCGGCGCCGCGTCGGGCAGCGATGGCAGGCGCATCAGCTCGACGATATACCGACCGTAGGTCTGGTAGACGCGGCCCGCCAGGCGTCGGACGGCCGGGTCGTCAGTCGATCGACCGAGGATGTGTGAGGCGTTGGCCAAGATGACCCGTCGTTTGGCCGGCCACAGCAGGTACGCGAGTCGCATCGCCAAGCCGGCGACGGGCAGGCTGATGCCGAGGGGCACGACGCCCAGGAGCCAGGATGCAAAACGATAGCCGACCACGACCACTCGCTCGTTGAGCCTCAGGAGGGCTCGTCGGAGGAGCGACCCACGCGACGAACGGCGATGGGGGGCGTGCGCCACGCCCCCCCGTGCCGAGGTCGCCATCGTGCCCGGTTCGATCCGGACGGTGCTGCCGCCTGACTGGTCGGTCATGGAGACCGTGTTCGTGGACGCTACTTCGCCGCAGCCGCGACCTTGGCGCGCGCTGGCGCCAATCTGCGGACGCGCTTCGCGGGCAGGGTCTCCGTGCCCACCAGCGTCTCGTCGTCTTCGCCTCGGATGAAGGCCTCGACGCGGTTGAACGCGATGTCGTCGTGGATCTGGATGGGCGGGCTCTTCATGAAGTAGCTCGATGGCGCCACGAGCGTGCCCTTGAGGCCCCGATCGATGCCCAGCTTCAGGCAGCGGATGGCGTCGGTGATGACGCCCGCGCTATTGGGGCTGTCCCAGACCTCGAGCTTGAGCTCCGCGTTGAGCGGTACGTCGCCGAAGGTCGTGCCCTCCATCCGGATGTAGCACCACTTGCGGTCGAGCAGCCAGGGCACGTGGTCGCTGGGGCCGACATGGACGTCGTCCGGGTCCATCTCGTAGTCGAGCATCGACGTCACGGCGTTGGTCTTGCTGATCTTCTTGGACTCGAGACGCTCGCGCTCGAGCATGTTCAGGAAGTCGGTGTTGCCGCCGAAGTTGAGCTGGTAGGTGCGGTCGAGGCGGACGCCGCGATCCATGAACAGGCGGGTCAGCACACGGTGGCTGATGGTCGCCCCGACCTGGCTCTTGATGTCGTCCCCGATGACCGGCACGCTGGCCTCCGCGAAGCGGCGCTGCCAGTACGGCTCGCGGCCGATGAAGACCGGGATGGCGTTGATGAAGCCGACGCCGGCCCTCAGGGCCTGCTCGACGTACCACTTGGTCGCCTCCTCGCTGCCCACGGGCAGGTAGGAGACCATCACGTCGACCTCGCGCTCCTTGAGGATGCCGACGATGTCGGCGGTCGGGCCCGGAGCCTTCTTGATCTTTTCCTTCAGGTAATTGCAGAGGCCGTCATGGGTCATGCCGCGCTCTACCTTCACCCCGAGCTCGGGGACCTCGGC
>JBEVDC010000201.1:0-4232 GCA_040514195.1 Candidatus Limnocylindrales bacterium
GGATCGTCGGCTACGCCCAGGCCGAGGTCGCGCCAAAGTGGCTCTTTCTGGCCCCCATCGCTGGCGTGCGCCGGCTGCTCGAGAGGGTGCAGCTGGACATCGGGGCCTTCGACCTCGTCGAGATCAACGAAGCCTTCGCCGCCCAGGTCCTCGCCGACGGGCGCGAGCTGGGCTTCGACTGGGATCGCGTCAACGTCAACGGCGGGGCGATCGCCCTCGGTCACCCCATCGGCGCCAGCGGTGCCCGGATCACGACCACGCTCCTCTACGAGCTCCGCCGACGCGGCGGCCGCTACGGGCTGGCGACCCTCTGCCTCGGGGGCGGCGGCTCGGTGGCCATGGCCGTCGAACGCGCCTGACGGGCTTCCCCCGCCCGATCGCCATCGGTACACTCCCCCGAATCGACGGAGCGGTCCAGCCGCCGTCCCCCGGCCGCGCCACGGAGGGAGTCCAGCATGCCTCGCGTCGCCATCGTGATCGACTCCGCGTCGGACCTCTCACCCGAGGACGCTGCTCGCAACGGCATCGCGCTGGTACCGCTTCTGGTGACCTTCGGCACGACCGAGTACCGCACAGGCGTCGACCTGAGCACCGAGCGATTCTGGGACATGATGACCGCGCCCGGCGCACCGTTCCCCAAGACGGCTGCCTGCAGCCCGGGCGACTTCCAGGCCGCCTTCCAGACCGCGTTCGACGCTGGTGCCGAGTCGGTCGTCTGCATCACCGTCGGTGGCAAGCTGTCGGCGACCAACAAGAGCGCGGTCATCGCCCGCGACCAGATGGCCGGCCGCGACATCCGGGTCATCGACTCCGATACCGCCAGCTACGGCTTCGGGCTGCTCGCCATCCTGGCCTCGGAGATGTCCGGCGCCGGGGCCGGCGCCGACGAGATCGAGGCTGCAGTCGAAGCCCGTAAGCACGATTCCCGCCTCTTCGTCGTCCTCGAGACGCTCGAGTACCTCAAGCGTGGCGGACGGATCAGCGCCGCCAAGGCAGCCATCGGCGGCATCCTCTCGGTCAAGCCAATCATCACCATCGAGGACGGGGTGGTCGAGACGGCGGATCAACCGCGGACCCGCAGCAAGGCCCGCGAGCGCCTCCTCGAGCTCATCACGGCCAAGCCCATCGAGCGCGCGGTGGTCCTGTCGGCCATGGCCACCGACCCCGGCGCCTTCGCGACCGAGCTGGCATCGGAGGCGGGCCTGGCTGCCGGTCTGATCCCGGTCCGGTCCATCGGACCTTCGGTCGGTCCGCATGTCGGCCCCGGCGCCTATGGGGCCGTCGTCCTCTATCGATCCTGAGTCGCCGCTGTAGACTTGGACAGCTTCGGATCCCGCGATCCTGCTCGCCCCACGGGCCGGCGATCGCGACACGGAGGAACATCCTTCCCATGACTACCGAGCAGGTTGCGGCGTCGATCAACCCATGGAAGGTCGCGCAACAGCAGTTCGACCTCGCGGCGGCGAAGATGGACCTCGACCCGGCCCTGCGACAGGTCCTGCGCGAGCCGCGCCGCGAGCTGATCGTCCACTTCCCGGTCAAGATGGATGACGGCAGCGTCAAGGTCTTCACGGGCTACCGCGTGCAGCACAACCTCGGGCGCGGTCCCGCCAAGGGCGGGCTCCGCTACCACCAGGACGTGACCCTCGACGAGGTCAAGGCGCTGGCCATGTGGATGACCTGGAAGTGCGCCGTCGTGGACCTGCCATACGGCGGCGGCAAGGGTGGGGTGGTCGTCGATCCCAAGAAGCTCTCGATGCGCGAGGTGGAGGGCCTCACCCGCCGCTTCGCGACCGAGATCAGCGTGCTCATCGGGCCCGAACGCGACATCCCTGCCCCCGACGTCAACACCAACGCCCAGACCATGGCCAGTATCATGGAAACCTACTCGATGCACGTCGGCTACACCGTCCCGGGCGTGGTGACCGGCAAGCCCATCAGCCTGGGCGGTTCGGAAGGCCGCAACGAGGCCACGGCGCGCGGTTGCGTCTTCACCGTCGTCGAGGCAGCCCGCCACCTGGGCATGGACCTCTCGACGGCGACCGTCGCCGTGCAGGGCTTCGGTAACGCCGGCTCCATCGCGGCCCTGCTCATCAGGGCCGAGGGCGCCAGGGTCATCGCCGTCTCCGACTCGAGCGGCGGCATCCACGATCCTGCCGGCCTGGACGTCGACCGCGTCATCGCCTGGAAGAAGGAGCACGGCACCGTCGTTGGCTTCCCTGGCGCCGCCTCGATCACCAACGCCGAGCTGCTCGAGGTCGAGTGCGACGTGCTCATCCCGGCGGCCTTGGAGAACCAGATCACGGCCGCCAACGCAGAGCGGGTCAAGGCCCGCATCCTGGCCGAGGCCGCCAACGGCCCGACGACGCCCGAGGCGGACGTGATCCTCCGCCGACGAGGCATCTTCGTCATCCCCGACATCCTTTGCAACGCCGGCGGCGTGACTGTCAGCTACTTCGAGTGGGTCCAGGACCTCAACCGCGACCACTGGAGCGAGGCGGTCGTGAACGCCAAGCTCAAGGAGATCATGAGCAAGGCATTCCACGAGGTCATCCGCCTGGCGCAGACCCACGAGGTCGACAACCGCGTCGGCGCCTACCTGCTGGCCGTCGACCGGGTGGCCTCGGCGACCGCGCTGCGCGGACTCTACCCTTAGTTCGATCCCGATCAGCCAACCCCTCGACGCCCCGCGCGCTCGACCCGCGGTGGCGACATGCAGCCCAGGAGCCCACGACCGATGACCGAGACGATGACCGAGGTCGGGCCGGGACCCGCGTCCGCGGCACTGGCCGACCTGGCCGCCGACCACTGGGAGGCCTACCTGGCCGCCCATCCCTACGAGGCGACGGTCATCGGGCAGCGGCGCTTCGACGCCTTCCTGGAGGACGAGTCGCCCGAGGGAACGGCAGCTCGCCTGGACGCCCTGGCTGGCTTTCGGAACCGGGCGCTGGCGGTCGATCCGGGGCCGCTTGACGAGGCCGATCGCCTGACCCGATCGGTGCTCGTCGAGGCGCTCGACGCGGAGGCGGCAGGCATCCGGAGCGGGATCCACGAATGGACGGTCGATCCCATCCAGGGACCGCACATCATGTTCATGGCGCTGCCACCCCTTCAGCCGATCAACTCGCCCCTTGATGGCCAGGCCTTCATCGCGCGCGTGCGCGCCATGGCCGAGTTCATCGACGTCCACATGGCGAACCTCCGCCGCTCGACCGTCGATGGGAGGGTCGCGGTCCATCAGCCGGTCGCGAAGGCCGTCAGCACGCTCGACGACCTGGCTGCCAGGCCGCTCGAGTCGTGGGCCATCCTCGACCCGATCCACGAGGCGCACGACGATTGGGATCCGGCCGACCTGCAGGACTTCCGAGCCGACCTCCTGACCGCCGTCCGGGAGGCCCTGTCGCCGGCATTCGGACGCTATCGCGACCTGCTGGCCGACGTCATCCTGCCGGCCGCTCGATCGAACGACGAGCCAGGGATCCTGCATCTGACCGGCGGCGCCGACGCGTACCGCCTGCTGATCAAGGCGCATACCAGCCTCGACCGCTCGGCCGACGAGATCCATGCCATCGGCCTCGCGGAGGTGGCGCGCATCAAGGCCGAGACGGTCGACCTCGGACGGCGCCTCTTCGGTACCCGGGACTACGCCTCGACGGTTGAGCGGATGCACACGGACCCGAGCCTCTATTACCTGAGCCGGGAGGAGATCCTGGACGACGCTCGTCGCGCCATGGACAAGGCTCGTTCGGCGATACCAGCCTGGTTCGGCATCCTGCCGCGGGCGGAATGTGTGGTGCTGCCCATCCCGGAGCACGAGGAGGCGCACTCCGTGCTCGGCTACTACTGGCAGCCTGCCGCTGACGGGTCACGTCCCGGCCAGTACTACCTCAACACCCGCTTGCCCGAACGCCGCCCGCGCTATGAGTCGGAGGCCCTCGCCTACCATGAGTCGATCCCCGGCCACCACCTGCAGATCGCCATCGCTCAGGAGCTGACGGACGTGCCGGAGTTTCGGCGCCACCTCGGTGTGACGGCCTTCGACGAGGGTTGGGGCTTGTATACCGAGCGCCTGGCCGACGAGATGGGCCTCTACGGCTCCGACCTCGACCGGCTGGGCGTCCTGGCCTTCGACGCCTGGCGGGCCTGCCGCCTGGTCCTCGACACCGGCATCCACGCGCTCGGCTGGACGCGCCAGCAGGCCATCGACTACATGCGCGACAACAGCCCGGTCG
>JBEVDC010000242.1:0-3836 GCA_040514195.1 Candidatus Limnocylindrales bacterium
ATCGGCGGCCTGGGCATCGATCGACATCCCGAGCTGCTGCCGATGTACTTCGGGAACTACAAGCGGATCGTCTACCTGGCCCAGTCCGACGACCCCGTGGCGCTCACCCTGGCGCGCGCAGCGGCGGATCGGCTGGGCCTCGAATTCGAGCTTCGACGGACAGGCCTGGCGCCCTTCGCCACTGCCATGGCCTCGATGACCGGCCGCCCGGCGTTGGCTTTGGCAGACGGCGCCGGGGTCGCGTTCGAGACGACAGGGGCAGCCTGAATGGCCAGCTTGACCGTCATCTGGTGGCGCGACATCCCCGCCCAGGTGATGGCCAAGGAAGGGCGCGTGTCCAACAAGCACGTCCTGCCTGGCCGCTTCCAGGATGCCATCGACCGGGCCGCCGTGAAGGCCGGACTGGCCGGCACGGATGAATACCTCGCGCAGTGGCGCCGCGAGAGCCGTACGTGCGGCGACGACCTCGAGGCGGAGGTCGCGGCCGAGGTCAAGCTGCTCGAGGCCGCATACCCCAGCGCTCGCCTCCAAGTCCTGACCGCCACCGGCGGCCTGGCCGGCGACCTGTGACCCTGACCGTCGTCTCCTCAGCTACCCGGGAGGTCGTCATCGGCGACGATCGTCCGTTCGTCGTCATCGGCGAGCGCATCAACCCGACCGGCCGCAAGCTGCTGGCCGCGGAGATGCGAGCGGGCGATTTCAGCCGTGTCGAGCGTGACGTGCTGGCCCAGGTCGAGGCCGGCGCTCACATGCTCGACGTCAACGCCGGCATCCCACTCGCCGACGAGCCAGCCATCCTGGCCCAGACCATCCGGCTCGTGCAGTCGCTCACCGATCAGCCGCTGTCCATCGATTCCTCGATCGTCGAGGCCCTCGAGGCGGGCCTGGCCGCCTACCAGGGCAAGGCGCTGGTCAACTCCGTGACCGGCGAGGACGAGCGCCTCGAGCGTGTCCTGCCGCTGGTCCGCAAGTACGGCGCCGCCGTGGTCGCCATCTCCAACGACGAGACCGGCATCAGCGAGGACCCGGACGTCCGCTTCGCGGTCGCCAAGCACATCGTCGAGCGGGCCGCGGATCACGGGATCCCGCGCGAGGACGTCATCGTGGACCCGCTGCTCATGCCCATCGGAGCCATGCCACGTGCCGGGCGACAGGTCTTCCGCATCCTTGGCCGGCTGCGCGACGAGTTGAAGGTCAACTCGACGTGCGGCGCTTCCAATGTCAGCTTCGGCCTGCCCAACCGAGAGGGCATCAACGGCACCTACCTTTCGATGGCCATCGCCAGCGGCCTGACCTCGGCCATCACGAACCCGATCGCCGAAGGCGTCCGCAATGCGGTCATGGCCGCCGACGTGCTGATGGGCAACGACGCCGAGTGCGCGCGCTGGATCCGGTCCTTCCGCGAACCGCCCGCCGCTGGCGAGGACGGCCGGCGTCAGAACCGGCGACGCGCGCTGGCGGTGCAGGCCACGGCGTGACCGTCGCATACGGACCTCACGGCCGCCATCCTGCGCTGGGCAGGCGACGATGACGCAGGCCACGGACACGCCGCAGGGCACCGTCGACGCGAACGCACCGCTCCTGATCTTCACGCCCTCTGGGCGCCGCGGCCGCTTTCCGGCCGGGACGGTGGTCCTCGACGCCGCGCGCTCGCTCGGTGTGGACATCGATTCCGTGTGCGGTGGGCGCGGCATCTGCGGCCGCTGCCAGGTGCATCCCATGACGGGCTCCTTCGCGAAGCACGGGATCGAGTCGTCCGCCACGCACCTCACGCCACCCGGTGAGGTCGAGGCCGAGTATGAGCGGACGCGCGCGCCACTCAGAGAGGATTGCCGCCTGTCCTGCACCGCGGCCCTCATCGGCGACATCGTGGTCGACGTACCGCCAGAGAGCCAGGTCCATCGTCAGGTCGTCCGCAAGGGCCTCGCCCGGCGCGCGTTCACGGTCGATCCCGTCGTCCGACTCCACTATGTCGAGGTGGTGCCGCCGGAGCTGGCCTCACCGACCGGCGACCTCGGCCGGCTCTTCGAGGCACTCGAGCGCGAGTGGTCGCTGACCGGTCTCGCCGCCGACCTCCATGTCGTCAAGGCCCTCCAGCCAGCGCTCGCGAAGGGCGCTTACAAGGTCACCGTCGCCGTCCACGCCGCGAAGCAGGTCATCGCCGTCTGGCCGGGCTTCCAGGACCGCGCCCTGGGCGTCGCTATCGACGTCGGCTCGACGACCATCGCCGGCCACCTCGCGGACCTCGAGCGCGGCGAGGTGCTCGCCTCGGCCGGCGTCATGAACCCTCAGATCCGCTTCGGCGAAGACCTCATGAGCCGGGTTTCATTCGCCATGCTCCACCAGGGCGGCGCCGCCGAGATGACGGAGGTCGTGCGCGTCGCACTGGCCGACCTGGTGACTGACCTGGCCGCGCAGGCCGGCGAGGATGCCGATCACATCCTCGAGCTGGCCGTGGTGGGCAACCCGATCATGCACCACCTGCTGCTGGGCATCGACCCGGTGCCGCTCGGCTCGGCGCCCTTTGCGCTGGCCACCGATCGGGCGGTACATGCTCGCGCCGCCGAGGTCGGGCTGGACGCCATCAATCCAGGCGCACGACTGTACGTCCTGCCGTGCATCGCCGGCCACGTCGGCGCCGACGCGGCGGGCGTGATGCTCGCCGAGACCCCGTATCGGTCGAAGCGCATCACGCTCATCGTGGACGTCGGCACGAACGCCGAGATCGTGCTCGGGGACGCGCGTCGGTTACTGGCCGCCTCGAGCCCGACCGGCCCCGCCTTCGAGGGCGCCCAGATCAGCTCCGGCCAGCGAGCCGCACCGGGCGCCATCGAGCGGGTGCGCATCGACCGCGAGACGCTCGAGCCGCGCTTCAGGGTCATCGGCTGCGACCTCTGGTCGGATGAGCCGGGCTTCGTCGAGGCGACCGCGGCGAGCGGCGTGACCGGCATCTGCGGCTCGGGCATCGTGGAGGTCATCGCCGAGCTCTATCTGGCGGGCATCATCACCGCCGACGGGATCATCGATGGGCGCATGGCGGATCGCACGTCGCGCGTCATCGCGGATGGCCGCACCTTCAGCTACCTGCTCCGAGATGGCACCCCACGCATCCTGGTGACCCAGAACGACGTGCGCGCCATCCAGCTCGCCAAGGCCGCTCTCTACGCGGGCGCCCGGCTGCTGATGGACCACCTGGGCGTCGAGTCGGTCGAGCAGATCCGACTGGCCGGGGCGTTCGGCAGCCAGATCGACCCGCTGCATGCCATGGTCCTCGGGCTCGTGCCCGACTGTGCGCTGGACCAGGTCGAGGCGGCCGGAAACGCGGCGGGAACGGGCGCGCTCATCGCGCTGCTCTCGGGCAACGCCAGGCGCGAGATCGAGACCCAGGTGCGGCGGGTGGAGAAGATCGAGACGGCCGTCGAGCCGCGCTTCCAAGAGCACTTCGTAGCCGCCATGGCCATCCCCCACAAGACGGCCAAGACGCCCCACCTCGCGCGCCTGGTCGAGCTGCCGGCACCGGTGGGGCCAGACCACGAGACCATGAATGGGCGCACCGGCCGACGCCGGCGGAGCCGACCGGCCGACGATCCAAGCACCACGCGGCCGAACGGTCGCAACTCTCGAACGAAGACGCGGGAGGAAGTGCGATGACCGACGACCGCGCGACGACCGACGACCGCGCGACGACCGACGATCCGGTCCGCCGCCGAGCCGGTGGCCGGGCGGCTCGACAGGCCGCTCGGGCGCACGACACGACGGTCCATCCGCCCTACCTGACCCGCACCATGGCGCCCTTCGAGGTCCTCTCGGAGGAGGGCCTGGCGATCATCGAGCAC
>JBEVDC010000058.1:0-8178 GCA_040514195.1 Candidatus Limnocylindrales bacterium
GGGCCGGCGCCCCCTCGCGGTGGGGTACTCGTACATCAAAAACCAAAACCTCTCCGCTCGCGGGGCCACCCGCCCGCGCCCGCGCCGCTACCGGGGCGCGATCACGATCTCCCTCGACGAGGCTCGTCGGCGCGACCACATCTCGGCGCTCGGCAAGCTATCGGTCCCCCACCCCGAGGGTGGCTGGCTCATCCGGGATCGCCCGCCACTCCTCCAACGTCTGCCCGATGACGACCCGGGCCGGGCCGTCATCCCCGCACTCCATCACTCGTACCTGCGCTCGCTGGCGCCGGACCGGCGCATCCTGGTGGAGAAGCATCGACTGCTCGACGTGGCCCTCAAGGTCGTCGGCGTGGGCAGCGTCGGCACCCGTTGCTACATCGCCCTCTTCGCGGGCCCGGCGGGTGGCCCGCTCATCCTGCAGGTCAAGGAGGCCACGGCCTCGGTCCTCGAGCCGTACCTCAAGCGTGGCCGCTATCGCAACCAGGGCGAGCGTGTCGTCACTGGCCAGCGCATCATGCAGGCCGTCTCCGACAGCTTCCTGGGTTGGACGAGGTCGCCCGCGACGCATACGGAGTATTACGTCCGCCAGCTCCACGACATGAAGTACAGCATCGATCCGGCTGGGCTCAGGCGGCCCGGTATGGAGCTCTATGCCGGGGTCTGCGCCTGGGCCCTGGCGCGTGCCCATGCGCGCTCAGGCAACCCAGCCACAGTCGCCGGCTACCTCGGCTTAGGCGACGTCTTCGACGACGCGCTCGCCGCATTCGCAGCCGACTATGCCGACCAGACCGAGCGCGATCACGCTGCTCTTGCCGCGGCCGTCAGGTCGGGCACGGTCGTGGCCGAGACCGGCGTATGAGATTTCGGGCGACGCGCCGCGATGGCTCTGTCGCCGAGAACGGAGACGACGGCCTCGGCGCCACGGAGGACTGACATCGATGCCCACCTTCAAGCATCCCTGCCCTCATTGCGGCACCTTCATCAACCGTGACGTGGCCGCGTGTCCAGCGTGTGGTCGCGCGGATCCATTCGCGCCAGGACGCTGCCCGACCTGCAAAGCACCGATCGAGGACCTGGCCTGGGTGGCATGCCCGAAATGCGGGACGTCGCTCGTCACCGAACCCAAGGGACCGTGACGATGACCGCGCGCGCCGTCGTCCGACGATCGCGCGCGCGCCGTTAGCTGACCTTCGAGCCGCAGTTGCCGCAGAAGCGGGTACCGGGCGCCAGGTCGGTGCCACAGTCGGTGCACTTCGCTTGAGCTGTCGGGGTGCCACAGTTCGCGCAGAAGCGCTCGGACCCGACTGGCTTGCCGCAGTTGGTGCACACGGTCGTCTTGACGCTCGTGTCGCCGCTGAACACCGTCTCGGCCTGCATCGCCTGGCGCATCTGCTGGATCTCGACCGACGCTCGCTCCGCCTCCATCTCACCGGCCAGCTTCGGCGCGCAGGAGACACACAGCCCTCGGGCCTCGTTCCAGCAGGTCTCGTCGACCCAATGGCTGCTGCGCGGACAGCGCGTGAAGAGCGGCATGATCTCGTTGGCCGACTTCTTGAGCGCTTCGTCCCGGGCTCCACGGTCGGCGATGTCCTTAGCGCTCCGGGCCGCGTTCGAGGCGCCGCCGAAGACGCCGCCGAGAACGCTGCTGGCGCCGCTCAGGAGGGTGCTCGCGGTGCCTAGGCTGGAGCGGATGAACTCGCTCCGATAGCCCGAGCCGCAGATGTCGCAGCGGAACTCGAACTGGTAGCCGCTTTCGTCCGAGAGATCGCTGTAGTTCTTCGTGAACGGGGTGAAGCCCGGCATCGTCCGCTCCTTGTTCCCCGCGCCACGGCGCGATCGCGCCCGGCGTCCGACGTTCGCAGGATACAGCCCGAGATCGCGCGAGCGGCGACCCCTGAGCGCGTATGGTGTCGGTCATGCCGAGCCACGCGATCCACGTCCGCTGCCAAGCGCGCGACGAAGGGTGGCGCTGCCTGGTCAGGGTCGGGGACCACCCCGGCGCTACCCAGCACGAGGTGATCGTGACCTCGAGCGACCTGGCACGTATCGCTCCGCCGGACACGTCGGTGGAAGCCCTGGTCGAGGCATCCTTCGCCTTCCTGCTCGCGCGGGAGCCACCCGAGTCGATCCTGCGCAGCTTCGAGCTGCCGATCATCGGCAGCTACTTCCCCGGATATGAAGCCGATGTCCGGCACCGCCTGGCACCGTGATCAAGGGAGGACCGAAGATGGCCGAGCATCCACACATCACGGCATTCCGACGCGCTCATGAGGCGTTCGAGCGCGGGGACAAGGAAGCCATGCGCAGCTGGTTCGCTGACGACTTTATCTGGCACGAACCAGGGCACAACCCATTGACAGGGGACTACCGGGGAGCGGACGAGACCTTCGGGCTCTTCGACCGGATCGCTGCCAAGACGGACGGTCGGTTCGATACGCACCTCGAAGACGTCCTCGCCAACGACGAGCATCTCGTCGCGCTCCTCCGACTTCGCGCCCAGAGCGGAACCAAGAAGGTCGACATGCGCCGCGTCAACATCTACCGCGTGGATCCAGATGGGCGGGTGGCCGAGCGGTGGGGCTATGTCGGCGACCAGACCGCACTGGACGATCTGTTCGCGTAGGTCGCCGGGCTTGTCCATTTGACATAGACAATCACCCTGACATAGATTATCGAACCCATGACGACGACCGCCCCGAACCACGATCTGAAGGATGCCGGCGCCGTCGGACGTATCGAGCGCCTGGTGGAACACCTCGATCGCCTGGCCATCGAGTCGCCGGAGACCTGGTCCGAGGTGGACTTGACCATCGGTCAGCTGCGAGCGTTGCTCGTGCTTCGGCATCACCAGCCGATGAGCGTGAGCGCGATCTCGCTCGCCCTGCATGTCAGCCTGGGCAGTGGATCCGCGCTCGTCGATCGACTGGTCCGGATGCGACTCGTGCGTCGCAGCGAGGATCCAGCGGATCGACGTGTCGTGCTCCTCGAGCTTGACGAGCCAGGCGTGGCCATGCTCGACCGGCTCGTGGCCCGTCGTCGCGCCCACCTCCGGGCGACCCTCGAGCGGCTCAGCCCGACCGATCGCGCGGTGGTCGCGAGGGCCCTGCGAATGCTCATCGAGACGATGCGAACCACCGCTCGACCGTCGCCGGACGAGGTCCCGGGATGATCATCCAGGTCGACGACCTCGCGCGCAGCTTCGGCTCCATCGAGGCCGTCCGGGGCGTGACGTTCGGCGTCGAGGCCGGCGAGATCTTCGGCTTTCTCGGCCCCAACGGGGCGGGCAAGACGACGACCATCAACATGCTCTGCACCCTGCTCAAGCCCAGCCGCGGCTCGGCGCGCGTCGATGGCCATGACGTGACCCGCGATCGCGCTGAGGTACGCCGCGCCATCGGCCTCGTCTTCCAGCAGACGACGCTCGACGAGTACCTCTCGGCCGACCAGAACCTGCGCTTCCACGCCTACGCCTACGGCCTGCCGCGCGACGTCCGTGAGCGACGCATGACGGAGCTCATGGCGATGGTCGACCTCGCCGACCGTCGATCCGGCAGCGTGCGGACGTACTCAGGCGGCATGAAACGCCGCCTCGAGATCGCCCGCGGCCTGCTCCATCACCCGAAGGTGCTCTTCCTCGACGAGCCGACCCTTGGGCTCGACCCTCAGACGCGCCGCCACATCTGGGACTACCTGCTCCGGCTGCGCGACCAGGAAGGGCTGACCATCTTCCTGACCACGCACTACATGGACGAGGCCGAACACGCCGACAGGATCGCGGTCATCGACCACGGCCAGATCGTCGGGCTCGACACGCCGGACGGTCTGAAGCGAGCCGTGGGCGGCGATACCATCAAGATCACCACCCCCGACAACTCGGCGGCTGCGGCGGAGGTGCACACACGTTACGGGGTCGAACCGGCGGTGCTGAATGGCACCGTGGACTTCGTGGTGCCGCAGGGCGACCAGTTCCTGCCTGCCCTGATCCGCGACTTCAGCCAGCCCATCCAGGCCGTCGAGCTGCATCGGCCGACCCTCGATGACGTCTTCCTCAGCCTGACTGGGCGCGAGATCCGCGACGAGGGCCTCGATGAGCAGCAGATGATGGTCAACGACATGGCCCGGAGATGGGGTCGATGAGCGACATCCTCCGTGGCACGTGGGTCGTGTCGTACCGTGAGCTCTTGCGCTTCGTGCGCGAGCGCTCGCGGCTGGTCAGCAGCGTCATCCAGCCGCTCGTCTTCCTGGTCATCTTCGGCATCGGATTCTCGGGCGTCATCGGCCAGATGGCGCCGGGCGTCGACTACATCCAGTTCATGTATCCCGGCATCATCGCCATGGGCGTCCTGACGACCTCGCTGTTTGCCGGCGTGAGCGTGGTCTACGACCGTGAGTTCGGGTTCCTGCGCGAGATCCTCGTGGCGCCCCTGGGTCGGACCGGGATCACCTTCGGCAAGTCGGTCGGGGCGGTGGCTGTGGCCCTCCTGCAGGTCGCCCTGATGCTCGTCATCGCCCCGCTCGTGGGCGTGCAGCTGGATCTGGTGCTGGTCCTCAGCCTCATCCCCATCGTGGTCGTGCTTTCGGTGGCCCTCTCTGGCCTCGGTATCCTCATCGCAGCGCGGATGCGCTCGCAGCAGGGCTTCCAGCTGCTGATCCAGCTGCTCATCTTCCCGCTCATCTTCCTGGCCGGGGTCTTCTTCCCTATCCAGACCGCGCCGGAATGGCTTCAGGTGATCTCGAAGTTCAACCCGTTGACGTACGGTGTCGACGCCATCCGCCAGATCTTCCTGGGCAGCCAGCCCGGCTTGGGCGTCTCGGTCTTCGGCCAGGTCATGACCGTGCCACAGGAATTCGGGATCATCGCCATCTTCGCCGTGGTCCTGCTCGGCGCCGCCGTCTGGGCTTTCGGCAGACAGGAGTAGGTCGCGCGACCGCGCGTCAGCCCGCTTGCTCGGCACGCCCCGATACCGGTAACGTCCACCAGGTCTTCGCGTCAGAGGGATGATCGACGGGCAGACCCCGCATCGGGATGCCCGCTGACCGTTCGCCGAAGGGGTCGAGATGCATATCGCGTTCGTGGCCATGAGCGGCGTCCGGGCCTGGAACCCGGAGATCACGGCCGCCGGCCTGACCATGCCGGGCTTCCTCGAGCGCAGCCAGACGATCGCGTCGCTGCCCAGCCTCTCGCTCTTGACGCTCGCCGGCATGACTCCCGACCCGTTCGAGATCAGCTACCACGAGATCCTCGACATCCGCGAGCTGGACGAGCTGCCTGAGTGCGATGTCGCAGCCATCGCCTCCTACTCGGCGCAGATCAAGGAGGCTTACGAGCTGGCCGACCGATTCCGGGGCGTCGGCGTCAGGGTCGTCCTCGGTGGGCTGCACGTGACCGCCATGCCGGACGAGGCATTGGAGCATGCCGATGCGGTCGTCGTCGGTGAGGGTGAGATCGGCTGGCCCGACGTCCTGGCAGATCTCCGTCGAGGCCGACTGCGTGGCCTGTATGCCGCGAACGGGCGGGAGTTCGACCTGGCCGATGCACCGATGCCGCGCTACGACCTGCTGGAGATCGAGCGCTACAACAGGCTGACGGTCCAGACACAACGCGGCTGCCCCTGGCGCTGCGAGTTCTGTGCGGCCTCGATCCGTTTGACGCCGAAGTACAAGGTCAAGCCGGTGGCCAAGGTGATGGCCGAGATCCACGAGATCCGGCGCTCCTGGCCTCGGCCGTTCATCGAGTTCGCAGACGACAACACCTTCGTCAACCGCCGCCACTCGAAGGAGCTGATGCGGGCCCTGGCGGGTGAGCGGATCAAGTGGTTCACGGAGACCGACATCGCCGTCGCCGATGACGCGGAGCTGCTGGACCTGATGCACGACGCGGGCTGCGCCGAGGTCCTCATCGGCCTCGAAAGCCCGACCACGCATGGCATCGCCGGTGTCGAGCAACGCCGCGACTGGAAGCAGTCACGGTTCGAGGGCTACCAGGCGGCGATCGAGCGTATCCAGTCGCATGGCATCGCCGTCAACGGCTGCTTCGTCCTCGGCCTCGATGGCGATGGCCCGGAGGTCTTCGAGGCGGTCGAGCGGTTCGTGCGCGAGAGCGGCCAATTCGATGTCCAGATCACGGTCATGACGGCCTTTCCCGGCACGCCCCTCTACGAGCGGCTGAAGGCTGAAGGACGGCTCATCGTCGAGGGTGCCTGGGAGCAGTGCACGCTCTTCGACGTCAACTTCAGACCCAAGGGGATGTCCGCGACGACGCTCCAGCGCGAGGCGCTCGAGCTCGGTCGCCGCCTCTACACGGAGGATGAGCGCGCTGCAAGGCGTGAGCGATTCCACGATCAGCGCCGCCGCTACCTGCGGCGACAGAAGGGCATGAGGTGCAGCGCATGAGCTCGAGCGTCGGTGGCCAGGTCTCGTCGAGCTGGCGCGCGTTCTTCCTGGTGGCAGCCCTCTACGACATGCTGCTGGGCGCCGTCTTCGTCGTCGTCGGTGACCAGATCCTCGGCGCCATCGGCATGGAGCTGCCGCCGCATGTCGCCTATATCCAACTGGCGGCGGTCTTCATCTTCGTCCAGGGCTTTGGCTATCTGCTGACCTATCTGGATCCATTGGGCAACCTGGGCATCGTCCGGGTCGGGATCGCGTACAAGGCCGCGTATGCTGGCCTGGCCTTCTGGTACCTCGTCATCGGGGCGCTGCCGAGCCCCTTCTTCATTCCCTGGGCGATCGTCGACCTCCTCTTCCTGGTCGGGTTCGTCGTCTTCCTGCGGACGGCCACGACCGTGCGGCAGGCGTGATCCACGAGGCACTCCACCGGCCGATCCCCGTCGAGCTGACGGACGACCGCCGGATCCGGCGGCGCGTCAAACGCCTGGCGGCGGTCAGCGCGGTGGCCCTGGGTCTGATCTGGGCGCTGGCGGCTGCGACCCTCGACGCGCCTTTGGCCGTGGACGTAGCACTCCTTGCCGGCTGGTTGCTGATGCCGACCATCCTCCTGGCCAGCCTTCGTGACGCTCGCCTGCGTTACGGGCTGATGGCACCCTCGGTGCTGGTCTCGTTCGCGCTCCTGGCCATCGTCCTCGGCTGGTCACCGGGCGGTGTGGCGGGCGTCGGGTGGCTGATGATGCTCCTCGGGATCCTGCTCGGTGGCGCCATGGGCCTCTGGTTCTGGTTTCGTGTGCTGCCCGTGCCACACGTCCTCGACGCGCCGGACGCGCCGGGCCGCTGGATCCTGATCGCCGTCCATGTCGCCCTCGTCGTGGTCGGCCTTGCGCTTGCCGCGTCAGCCCTCGTGGCCGCCTGACTCGCCCGGCGACGAACCACCCTCGGCCGTCAGCGGATCGCGCTCGAAGATGAGGATGAGGCTCGCAACGGTGACCCAGACGGGGAAGACGAGGACGATGACCTCCGAGACGAAGATCACCAGCAGCAGCACCAGCGCGGTCAGATAACCGAGCAGGCAGAACCAGCGCGGCAGGGCGCCCGACCGGAGGCCGATGGTCGATGAGACCAGGATGAAGACGGCGGCCATCTTCAGGCCGTAGACGAAGTACAGGGCGTAGGCGATGCCCCGACCGATGAGCGCTGCCTCGGGATCCAGCGCAACTTGTTGGACAGCCGCGATGGTCACCGGGGCGGCAGCCGCGGCGCCGCCCGCGAACATCATGGCCACGAACAGGAATCCGCTGCCGATGAAGACGGTGGCCAGGAACTGGTCTTCGCGCCGCCCGATCCGATTGCGGATCGTGGCCACGAACCAGAGGAAGGCGATGCCGGCGAAGGGGATCATCTGCAGGCCGATGAACCATCGCTGCTCGGCGTCGCGCGCCCAGACCGCGAGCTCGGCGCTCGTCGCGCCAGCCGGCGGACGGCCGAGGAGCAGCAGCAGGGAGGTCGTAAAGAGGACCGCGAAGACGATGCCCGCGATGCCGGCGGCCCGAAGGGAGCGGGCGCCGACCAGGCGAAGCTGGTCGCTGGGCGCGCTCGGCAAGGTCATGTCAGACGATCGCCCGGGCATCCCGGTTCATAGAGGAGGGTCACGCTCGAAGGCTCCTTCCAGCGCTCGGCGACAAGCGGATGGTACCGGCGATGCGTGCCAGACTTCTGGCCATGCGTCCATTCCGTTTCCTGGCCGACGTCGGTGAGGTCGGATCGTCCGCTGCGCTTCGCGAG
>JBEVDC010000098.1:0-11118 GCA_040514195.1 Candidatus Limnocylindrales bacterium
GCTTGTTGGCCGGTGGGGTGACCGCGCGATGTTCGCGTTCGTCGTTGACGACGCCGACAAGGCCCGCCCGATCCTCGAGCGTTGAACTGCCGCGATGGCGCTGATCACCTAGGGCGCGGGGGCCATGGCCAGACCGTCGGCCAGCACCGGCTCCGGGCACGCGGTCGAGCGCCGCGTTGTCGCGGTGCTGTTCGCCGACCTGGCGGGCTCTGCTCTACCCGGCGAGGTCGATGGCGCGTCGGAGAACGCTCTCCAACATGGACTGCGTGAGGCGGCCAGTGAACGTGTTCTGTTGCGATGGATGGAAGGCACCGAGCAGGACGTATCGGCCCATCCCCACCTCCGCGTCGTGGCCGAATCGGGGTCTCGGCCGAGGGATCGGCAAGCCGTTCGCTGCGGGCGCGCGCAGCGCCCCGTCCCAGCCGAAGGCACCGAGCCCGACGATGACCCTGACCTGGTCGAGGAGCGCCAGCTCGCGGGTCACGAAGGGCAGACATCGATCGCGTTCAGCCGTCGTCGGCTTGTTGGCCGGTGGCGCGCAGCGGACCACGGCCGTGATGCGCGCGTCGGTCAGGATCATGCCGTCGTCACGGTCGTACGCGTCTGGTCGCGAGGCCAGGCCGACCGCATGGAGCGCCGCGTACAGGAAGTTGCCCGAGCCGTCGCCCGTGAACATCCGTCCCGTCCGGTTGCTGCCGTGGGCGCCGGGTGCCAGGCCAACGAGCAGGATGCGAGCGCCGATATCGCCGAAACCCGGCACGGGCCGCGCCCAATAGTCACGATCGCGGAAGCGGGCGACCTTCTCGCGTGCCACGCGCTCGCGCCACTCGACCAGCCGCGGGCAGGCACGACAGGCGATCACCTCAGCATCGAGCGCATCGATGGCGGCGGCTCGGGCGTCGCGGCCTCTCGGTGTCATCGGCGGCGTGCCAGGATCGGTCAGGGCAGCACGCCCCGGAGCGCCTCCGACAGGCGGCGGCGGCCATCGGCCGAGGCCCGGAACTCGTGGAGCGGCTCGGGGTCGAGGATGACCTCGCTGATAGCGCCCTGGCGCCGGACGTAGGCCACGGGGCAGATCGAGCCATCGGCGTCGCCCTCGAGCGTCATCGCAGCGCCATCGGGCCCCGATCCGTCCACGAAGGCCTGGAGCGGGACGATCCCATCGTCGAACGGACCATCAGGCCCGATGAGGATGGCCCGGGCAAGGTATCCCTTCTGGTTCCAGAGCTCGGGCGCATCGGAGGCTTCCTCGAGCAGCCGGTCCACGACCGCTCCAGGGGCGACCGGCTCGCGCGGCAGCGAGACACCGAAATGCCGCTCGGCCAATGCTCGAGCCAGGAGCCGCGCGTTGTATCGGGCGCCGTGGACGGCGCCGGTGCCGCCGACACCGTTCTTCTTGATGCCCGGCGCACCCATCGTGAGGGTGCCGGCGAAGTGGAGATTGGGCAGCGAGGCGCTCTCCCAATACGGCGTCAGGGCCGGCAACCGACTGGCGCCGAAGGTCGCGACGCCGAGCGCCGGCAGATCGAGCAAGGGCGCCGTGAAGCCGGTCGCGGCGATGACCTCGTCGGCCTCGACGTCGAGGCTGCCGCTGCCGTCCGAGGCGTGCGTCCGTACGAGCAGGCGATCGCCGACGCGTTCGACGCCGTCGATGGCGGCGTCAAGGATGAAGACGCCACCACCCATGAAGCGGTCCTCGAACGGCTGGACATACCGCGCTCGGATGCCGGCCAGCGAGTTCGTCTGGACCGAGAGCTTGGCTGGGCGCGGCGAGGCGAGCACGATCCGGCTGGCCCACGAGAGGAGGCCGCTGGCCAGCTCGAAGCCGGAGTTCTGCTTGCCGATGATGAACAGGCGTCGACCGGCATAGCTCTCCGGAGCGCGGGTCTCGACGTAGTGGGCGACGTGCTCGCGACCCGGGAAGTCGGGCGTGAAGGCCTCGGCGACGCCGACCGCGAAGACCACATGTCGGCTGCGGTACTCGCCGTCGTTCGTCTCGAGCACGAAGTCCTCACCCTCGGCGCGTGTCGCCTGCCAGCGAGCGCCGTACCGGATGGGCAGCGCCGTGCGACGCACGAACTCGGCGAGTGAGGCCTCCATCTCCGGCCGGGACGGGAATTCCGACGACCCGTCCATCACTTCCGCCTGGATGGCGCGGTGAGCGGGCTCCTCGCCGATCAGGCTGTTCCAGTCGTAGCGCTCATAGGCGCGAGTGTCGCGCGGTACGGGGGCGTATGGCTTGGTCCACGACAGGAGGCGCTGGAAGAAGGGGAAGCGCAGGAACATCCCTCCGGGCCGGTCGTCGGCCGTGATGACGGCATGCTCGACGCCGAGGCGGCGGAGCGAATAGCTGACCTGGATGGCCCCGGGGCCGCTGCCGACGACGATGAGCGGGTAGTCGCCGGGCGGGAAGGGCCGATCGGTCACCGGCTCCATCGATTCGCGCTCCGCAGTCGGCGCGTCTGCTCCTGGAGCATCCGATACATGAAGTCCGGGTGGCGCATCAGGAACTCGCGGAAGGCCGGTCCCGCGAGGTTGACGACGCGCACGCGCCCGACAGCAACAACGTCGGCACCAGGCGGCTCGCCGAGCAGGATGGCACCCTCGCCGAAGTACGCGCCACGATGGAGACGCGCCCGCTCCTCGTTGGCGATGCGGACCGCGACCTCACCTTCCAGCACGACGTAGAAGCCCGTCCCACTGAAGCCCTCACGCAGGATGCGCTGGCCTTCGGCGTACCACTCCTCCTCAAGGGTATGGGCGACCGCGACCAGCTCGGGTCGCGGCAGGTCGGCGAAGAGAGCCAGGCCCGCCAGCTCGTCGATCAGGGCCTCGGTGTCGGCCATCGTCGGACCTCCAGCGGCAGGTTCAGTGGTGGTGGTGGTCGCTCAGCGCCCTGACCCGCAGTGCCAGGCCACGAAGGAGCGCATGCGAGAGCGCCGGATCGGCATCGACGCGGCGGAAGAGGTCCCACGAGGCCAGTGCGAGGCAGGTCGTCGGCCCGACGGCGAAGGCGCTCGCCGAGCGAGGCTCACGATCGATGACCGACAGCTCACCGAGATAGTCCCCGGGCCCCAGACGGGCCACGTCATCGCCGCTCTGGCTGATGCGGACGCCACCCGCCACCACGACGAAGAGCCCAGTCCCGACTTGGCCCTGGATGACGATGGCGTCGCCGTCGGCGAAGCTCGCTTCGCTGGCCGCCTCGGCCAGCGGCATCAGGGAGCTCCCGTCGAGGCCGGCGAAGAGCGCCACGCGGCCGATGGCTGCCGCCTTCTCGTCACTGGTCATGACCATGAACGCCACGATACCGTGTGACAGACCAGCCCGGCGCGTCAATCGCCGCCGTGGCCACCGGCCCGGATCTCGAACGTCGTCGCCGACCCGACAGCCGGTCCCCGAGAGACTCGCACATCGCGGACCTCTGCTCCATAGGGGCCTTCGTGGAGGATCGCAAGAAGCGCGTCGAGGTCGGCCGATGGCCCTTGGGCGACGACGTGGACCGCACCGTCGGCCTCGTTACGGACCCAGCCCGCGAGCCCGAGCCGCCATGCCTCACGGGCCACGAAGACCCGGAAGCCGACGCCCTGGACCCGACCGCGGACGAGCACGTCCAGGCGCTCAGGATCGCCGTCACGGGTCGCGGCCGCCGCGTCGAGACCGGCCATCGTCAGGCGGCGATCCTGGCCCGCGGCCACGCCAGCAGGAGGACGTCGACCAAGAGGTCAGCGTTGGCGTACGCATCGATGGCCGCTGCCAGGCCATCGAGCCGGGTGAGGAACGCAGCCACATCATCCATGGAGACACCCCCGGCGACCCGCTCGTAGTCCTCGAGCAGGGCCAGGTCGCGCACCAGGCCGATGCCGCCGGCCAGCACCACGACCAGGTCGCGGGCGATGTCGCGCCAGGTCTCGATGAGCGCGATGGCGGCCGCCCGACGCGCCGCCGGCGCAGCACGCATCGAACCGTCGCCGGACGCTGACTCGACGGTCGTCAGAGCCGGGCCAGGCGGAGGGGCGATGACGGGGTCGGACACCCCGGATTCGCCTTGGCGGCGGTCGACGACCTCAGCCACCACCGCAGCCTCTGCGAGCAGGGATGGCCCGGCTGCCAGGCGACCACGACGCCCGACGGCCGTCAGGTCGAGGAGCGAACGAGCGAGGCCCATGCGGGTGACGAGCACGTCCGGGCTGGCGGCCAGCGCTAGTGCCAGACCTGGGCGTCCATCGGACAGGCGGGCGATGCCAGCGGCGGTCGCGGCGTCGGCCGCGCCCCGTTCCACAAGGAGCGCGGCGATGATCGGGGCCGCCACGGCGCCGACCCGGATGCGGGCGCAACGGCTGCGGACCGTATCGAGCAGGAGCGTCTCATCGTCGGCACAGAGGACGAGCACAGCGCCTGCGGGTGGCTCCTCGAGCGTCTTGAGGAGCGCGTTCTGTGCGTCCGGATTGAGCCGCTGGGCCGACGAGATGATGGCTACCCGGAAGCGGCCCTCGAGGGGCAGCAGGGAGAGGTCGACGACCAGCGAGCGGACCTGGTCGATGCGGATCTGGCCGCCGGCGCCGGCTGGTCCAAGCCGATGCACGTCGGGATGATTGCCGTGCTCGATCTTTCGACACGCCGTGCACGCGCCGCAGGGTCGGAGTTCGGGATCCTCCGCCAGGCAGAGAAGGCCGGCCGCGAGGTCGAGCGCGAGCGTTGTCTTGCCGGCCCGAGCCGGCCCGGCCACGAGGAGTGCACTGGGCGGTCTCTGGGAGGCGACTGCCCGCGCGACGATCTCAAGCGCGGCCGGCTGACCGCGAGTCCGGAAGCCGGCCACCGGACTCAGGCCTCCGTCGGGGCAGCCTTGCGCGTGGTGGTCCGACGCTTCGGCTTGGCCTCCGCATCTGCAGCCACTGGAGCACCGACCTCCACACCGGCGGCGGGCACCTCCGTCGTGGCGGCCTTGCGGGTGGTGGTCCGACGCTTCGGCTTGGCCTCTGCATCGGCAGCCACCGCTTCCTGAGCAGCTGACGCCTGCGCTGCAGGTCGGGATGACGACGTCCGGCGTCTCGGCTTCGCTTCGACATCGGCGGTGACGGCGGTCACCTGGGCCCCCGAGTCGGTCACGCCTCGAGGCTCGCCGCCTTTGCGGGCGAGCTCAGCCCGGAGCATCTCCTCGAGCTCCGGCGGCACCTCGCTCCACGGATCGCCGTTGGACGGACCGCCTGAGGTGCGAGCCGGTGGCCGATCGGGACGAGGTCCGCGATCGGGTCGCGGCGTGCCGCTCCCGTACCGAGGTCCGCGATCCGGACGCGGCCCACGGTCGGGCCTTTGGGTGCCGCCACTTCCACCGAAAGCGCTGCCGCCCGACCTGCCATAGCGCTCGCGATCGACGGCCGACTGGTAGGCGCCTCCACGACCACCTGGTCGGCCGCCACGGCTGCGGCCTGGTTGCGCAGGGCGTCCACCCGGCCGACCGGCGCGCTGACGTCGTTCGGCGAGCAGATATTCGGGGATCTCGGGCTCGTCCTCGTCGTCTTCGTCGCTCGGGCTACCGAGACCGGCACTCACGAGCGGGGCGCTCGGGACGCCGATCTGGCTGTCCCAGACAGAGCCGAAAGCGGAGCCCTGCGGTGCGCGGGGCGCCGGGTACGTGTCGAGGTCGTCATCCGCTTCGTCCTCGTCCTCGGAGGCACGGGCGATGCCGGCCTCCGCCGGCGCCTCACGATCCGGACCGCGTCCACGGCCGCGGCCGCGGCCACCGCGGCGTCGTCGTCGGCGGCGGCGGCCATCGCCGTCGAGCTCGCCGTTGCCTTCGGCGGCCGTCCCGGCCTCGGTCGGTTCGGCGGTTTCGGCGGCGTCGTCCGGATCGGCGGCCGTTGTGGCCTCGAGCACCACGTCGTCGACGTCGGCCTCGTCCGGCTCCTCGTCCGGCATGGCCGTGGCGGCTACCTTCGAGAGCTTCTCGCCGGGTAGCACGACCAGGTCGGCCCCGGTCGCCGTCGTGCGTCGGCCGCGCGCAGGCGCAGGCGCATCCGCGCGAGCGGCCACGGGAGTCTCTTCGCGCTCGGCGGCGCGGCCTCGTCCGCGGCCACCACGACCGCGCCTCGGGCCGCCCTCGGACTCCTTGTCTGGCACCTCGGTCATCGAGAGGTCGTCTTCGGCCGCGACACGACGACCGCTGCGGGACGAACCCTTCTCGACCTTGGCGATCTGGGTGATGTCGATGAACGTGTCGGCCACTTCGATGAGATCGGAGCTGGTATTGCCCCGGAAGCTGATGACCTCGACGCGGACGCCCATCTGCTGCACGGCGCGGATGGCCGGTGCGAAGTCGCCGTCACCGGAGACGACGACGGCGATGTCCAGGTTCTGGGCCGTGCGCATCATGTCCACGACCAGCTCGATGTCGAGGTTGGCCTTGACCTTCCCGTCTCCGTACTTGCGGATGTCCTTGCTCACGACCTTGTAGCCGCTGCGAGCCAGGAAGCTGTGGAACTGGCGCTGGTTCTCGTTGTCGGGGTCGAGCCCCGTGTAGGCATACGCGCGCACGAAGTCTCGGCCCGCGGTGGCCGTCTTCAGCAGCGTCGTGTAGTCGATGTCCACGCCGGCCGCCTTGGCCGCGTAGAAGATGTTCGCAACGTCAACGAAGACGGCGACGTTCTTGCTCAAGGCAAGTCACTCCTATTGTTCGGGCCGCGCCTCGGGGCGCGGTCCCGGTCTTCGATGCGGCGAGCCGCACCGGTCAGGTCGTCGGCCATCACGGGCCGACTGGATCGAGGCTGCGGGGCTTCCTTGCGGTCGCCGGGTCGCAGACCAGTCGCAGAGGCGCGGCAGTGAAGCCATATGCCTCCCAGGCCGCCAGGTCGGCGGCAGATGCGGGCTGAGGCATCTCGACGATGACACAGCCCTTGTTGCGGGCTGAGCGAAGGATCTCGGCGACCAGAGCATCCCTGACCCCGGCCACGTCGCGGCCGGCTTCGACCACCAACAGGTCGATGGTGCCCACGAAGCCTCCGCTGCTGACCGACGGCCGCAGGGCCAGGACGGCAGCACCGACCACGCTCCGATGGGCTTCGGCCACGAGCACTACGGCCTGTGGCAGATAGACCAGCTGGCGCAGCAGGTCGGCCGCGCCGAGCGTCGTGCGGCCCTTGCTTGGCTGGCGTGCGCGTCCGGCTTCGAGGAGGGCGGTGATGCGCTCCGCGTCCGTGATCCGCGCGTCCCGGACCTGATATTCCACGGCGGTCGTCCGTCCTTGGTGGATGGCTGGTCTGCGCTCCGCTCGTCGCAGCACCTGGCGTCGAGGCAACCACTGCCCGTCCCAGGGAACCGATCACGCTGGCCCACGAATGGGCATCCAGCTCGAGCGCGCCGCACCGGGTGGGTCCGCGACCCTCGTAAGGGCCGAGCCGCACACGCCCCGGGGCGCTCGGAACCATCTTGCAATCGAGACGCCGTCACCTATGATACGGCATCACATCGGCGGCCATCGAGCCGCGCGATGGTTCTGGGGACGGTCCCGGCCACGCGGTCGGAGCCGGGAGGAGGATACAGGGGAACGCGTCGCCGCGTGTCGGTGGGGCGGGATCCTCGGATCGGTCCACCGGCGAGCCGGTCGAACCTGGCGCCATCGTACGGCTGAGGCCGTTGATCACGGGTTTCATCCGAGACCCGTGGATACAGGAGGAGTAACGATTTCTATGGATCGAAAGAAGTTCGGCGCGCTCGCGTTCGGCGCGATGCTCGTCGCGGCCGCTTGCACCCCGACCGGCGGGGAGTCGGCAGCCCCCAGCTCGGGTGGAGAAACGACCGCCCCGAGTGCCGGTGGTGGCGAGTCGCCAGCCCCGGGCTCGGCCGGGACGCTCAAGATCGGCATCGACTTGCCGCTCTCGGGCGGCGAGGCGGTCAACGGCGAGCCGACCAGGAACGGTGTGCTGCTGGCCATCAAGCAGGCCAACGCGGCAGGCGGTATCAACGGCTATACGCTCGAAGCGGTCGAGAAGGATGATGCCGTCAACGGCGTCCACGACCCGAACCAGGGCGCCACCAACGTCAACGCCCTGGTCGCCGACGAGGCCGTCGTGGGCATGGTCGGCCCCTTCAACTCGAACGTGGCCCGGGCCCAGATCCCGATCGCCAACGAGGCCGGGCTCGCCATGTGCAGCCCCGCCAATACCGGCGTCGACCGGACGCAAGAGGGCTCCGAGACCTACCGGCCGGCCAATCCGGACGCACGTAACTACTTCCGGACGGCGACCCCGGACAACATCCAGGGCAAGGGCCTCGCCCAGTACGCCTATAACGAGCTCGGCGCCAAGAACGCCTACGTCCTCGACGACACGGAAGCGTTCGGGGTCGGCGTCGCGAACGAGTTCGAGAAGGAGTTCGTCTCGCTCGGTGGCACCATCGCCAAGCGTGACGGCAACGACTACAAGACGAATACGTCCTTCACGTCGCTCCTGACCACGGCCAAGGGCCTCACGCCGCCCATCGATGTCGTCTTCTTCGGCGGCACGCAGACCAACGGCGGCGGCCAGGTCCGCAAGGACATGGGCTCGCTGGCCATGCTCGATATCCCCTACGTCGGCCCGGACGGCATCACCGACCTGGCCAAGGGCGGCACCAAGGGTGCCTACATCACCCTGGCTGGTGTCGAGAACTCGGGCAACACCCACGGCTCCGTGGCCGGCGTCCACGACCTGCCCAATGCGGGCACGTTCCCGGCTGACTACGAGGCCGAGTTCGGCACGCCGCCAGGCGCCTACAGCGCCCTGGCGTTCGTCTGCACCACCATCCTGCTCGACTCGATCAGGACCGCGACGGCCGCCGGCGGTACCGACATGGCGGCGCTCCGCGAGGCCGTGCGAGCCGCGGCCTTCGACGGCTCGACGCACGAGACGCTGGTCGGCCCGATCGTGGTCGATCCCAACGGCGACTCTGGCACGTGGCTCTCGTTCTACAAGACCGACCCGACCGCCGAAGGCGGCCTGGGCGGTTGGACCTTTGTCAAGCAGCAAAACTTCGCTCCGGGTCAATGACCCGCTAAGGATCGAGGCCGGGGAGTCCCACTCCCCGGCCTCGTTACCGGACAGCTCGATCGAGGGGACCGGATGGACCAGGCCATCGCGACGCTGACCGAGCAGTTCTTCAACGCCCTGACCATCGGCGGCATCTACGCCCTCATCGCCTTGGGCTACACGATGGTCTACGGCATCATCGAGCTCATCAACTTCGCCCACGGCGAGGTCTTCATGGTCGGCGCCTTCACCTCGATGATGGTCCTGACTACGCTCGGCTTCACGGGACCGATCCGCGATCCCGCCGTGCTGGCCGGCGTGCTGCTCATCGACTTCGCCATCACCATGCCGCTCCTGGGCATGCTCGGGGTGGGCATCGAGCGCTTCGCCTATCGGCCGCTTCGCAATGCGCCGCGACTGGCGCCGCTGATCACAGCGATCGGCATCTCGTTCATCCTCATGAACATCATCCAGATCATCTTCGGCCCGTCGCCGCAGCCGACGCCCCAGATCTTCCCCCTCGACGCCCGCTTCAGCATCGGCAACGCCAGCATCTCGTTCCTGAGCCTCTTCATCGTCACGGTGGCAGCGGTCCTGACCATCGTGCTCCAGCTGTTCGTGTCACGGTCGCGGATGGGTCGCGCCATGCGTTCGACGGCGCAGGACCGTGAGGCGGCCCAGCTGATGGGTGTCAATATCAACACCACCATCGCGGTCACCTTCTTCATCGCCGCCGCCCTTGCCGGCGCGGCAGGCATCGTGTACGGCCTGTTCTTCGGCACCATCAGCTTCGTGATCGGCTTCCAGGCCGGCCTGAAGGCTTTCACGGCGGCCGTGCTCGGCGGCATCGGCAACCTGACGGGCGCCGTCCTGGGCGGGTTTATCATCGGCTTCGTCGAGGTCATCGCCGTGCAGCTCGGCTACGGCCGATGGTCCGAGGCGATCGTCTTCGCCGTGCTCATCATCGTTCTCGTCTTCCGTCCCACAGGCCTCCTCGGCCAGCAACTCGGAGAACGGGCATGACCAGCCAGACACAGGGGCTCGGCGGACGACGGGCCTCGATGGGCAACCCTTTGGGACCGGTTCGGGCCTTCGCCGGCCGGCACCGCTCGATGAGCATCATCGTGATCATGGCGCTCATCACAGCGCTGCTGCCGCTACTCGCCGTCGTCCCGCCGTTCAGCGTCTTCAACAAGCAGACGATCTGGATCGACAGCTTCGCCACCGCGGGGGTCTTCGTGCTGCTGGCCCTCGGCCTCAACCTAGTGGTGGGCATGGCGGGCCTGCTCGACCTCGGTTATGCCGCCTTCTTCGCCATCGGCTCCTATACCTACGCGTATGCCTCGTCGAACTTCACGGATGTCCACGCCCCGTTCTGGATCATGCTGCCGATCGGGGCCCTGGTGGCCGCCGTCTTCGGCATCCTGCTCGGTGCGCCGACGCTGCGCCTCCGGGGGGACTACCTCGCCATCGTTACGCTCGGCTTCGGCGAGATCGTGCCCATCGTCTTCAAGAATGCCAGCACGTGGACGAAGGGCAGCGACGGCATCGGCGGCCTCGATCGGCCGGAGATGCCCGGCGTCGTCTTCGGCGGCACGAGCCCAGTCCCCTATTACATCACGATGGCCGTCCTCATCACCGTCGTGCTCATCCTCATGTATCGGCTCGAGGACTCCCGCCTGGGGCGTGCCTGGCAGGCCATCCGCGAGGACGAGCTGGCGGCTGCCAGCGCCGGGGTCAACACGGTCACGACGAAGCTGCTCGCCTTCGCCCTGGGCGCCTCGACAGCCGGCTTCGCGGGCGTCTTCAACGCCTCCAAACTCGTCTTCGTGTCGCCCGACCAGTTCCTCTTCCAGGTCTCGTTCACGGTCTTGGCCATGGTCGTGCTCGGAGGCATGGGCAACATCTGGGGCGTCGCCGTCGGCGCCTTCCTGATCTACCTGATCCAGACCGCCGTGCTCAAGCAGCTCAACGAGGTCTTCAATACCATCCAGGTGCCGGTCCTGTCCGACATCGACTTCACGCAGTACCAGTTCCTGCTTTACGGGATCGCGCTGGTCCTGATGATGCTCTTCCGGCCAGAGGGTCTCTTCCCCAATCGACGTCGAGCCCGAGA
>JBEVDC010000145.1:0-6774 GCA_040514195.1 Candidatus Limnocylindrales bacterium
CGCGCGTCCAACCGACAGGAGATGGCCGCCACATGGTTTCGACCAGCGACCTGCGCAAGGGCATCGCCATCGAGCGCGACGGCGAGCTCTGGCAGGTCCTCGACTACCACCACATCAAGATGGGACGCGGCTCCGCCCAGGTGCGCATCAAGCTGCGCAACATCAAGCGCGGTCAGACGGTCGAGCGGACGTTCCAGGCTGGGGACAAGTGGCCGCGCGCCTACCTCGACAAGCGCCAGGTCCAGTTCCTGTACCGGGACGACGACGACTTCCACTTCATGGACACCGACTCGTACGACCAATTCGTGTTGAGCGCGGCGCAGCTGGACGACGTGATCCTGTATCTCAAGGATGGGATGATGCTCGACCGGACGAGCTACGAGGGCGAGACGATCGGCGTCGAGCTGCCCATCACCATCGACTTGCTCGTGACCGACACGGAACCGGGGTTCGCGGGCGACACCCAATCGGGCGCTCGCAAGCCGGCCTCGACGGAGACCGGGCTGATCGTGCAGGTGCCGATCTTCGTCGAGGAAGGCGACATCATCCGCGTCGACACCCGCACGGGCGAGTACCAGACGAGGGTCTGAGATGCTCGGATCGGTTCATCGGTGGCGCGCTGGGCTCCTGGCCATCGCCCTCGTGATCGCCGGCTGCACCGGTGCGGGAGGCGGCACGACCATCAACCTTACGAGCGCCGATGACGGCTCGGCCATCCGCGCCGCGCTCGGCGAGCGGATCGTCATCTCGCTCGACGCCAACCCGACCACCGGTTACACGTGGCAGGTGGCGCCGGGACTCGACGCATCGGTCGTCGAGTTCGTATCGGAGGCCTATCAACAGGACCCCGCGGGATATGGCGCCGTCGGTGTCGGCGGTACCGACGTCCTGACGTTCCACGCGGTGGGCGAGGGGACCACGACGATCGTGCTTGTCTACCAGCGCTCCGGGGACGCGACGGCGGCCGAGTCGTTCACGGTCACGGTCACGGTCGCGCAGTAGCGCCAGCACGCATGAGCGACGACCCTCGATTCAGCGATCCCAGGCCGCCGTCGGACCCCGACCGCCCGTGGAACGCCTGGCTGCCGCCCGATCGAGCCGATCAGGGCGCCGACCGGAGTGCTGCCTTGCCGGGGCCGCACATCCGCAGCGTCGGAGAGCTCACCCGCCTCGTGCGCGACCGTCTGCGCGCCGCACCCGATCTGCGCGACGTGTGGGTGGAGGGCGAGATCGGTCAGGTCAGCGTCAGCGCCGCCGGCCACGCTTACCTGACCCTCAAGGACGCGGGCGCGCAGCTTCGCTGCGTCATCTTCCGCGACGAGCGGGCGCGGATCCCGTTCGAGCCACAGACCGGACTCAAGGTCGTCGTCCACGGTCGGATCGATGTCTTCGAGCAGCAGGGCGCCTATCAGCTCTACGTGGATGCCCTGCAGCCGTCCGGCTTCGGCGATCTTGCCCTGCGGCTGGAGGCGATGAAGGCGAAGCTCGCGGCCGAAGGGCTGTTCGAGAGCGTTCGGAAGCGGCCGCTCCCGGAGTGGCCGAGGACGATCGGGCTGGCGACCAGCGAGACCGGCGCCGTCTTCCACGACATCGTCCAGGTCCTTCGTCGCCGTTGGCCGCTCGTCCGCGTGGTCTTCGCGCCCTGCCTCGTCCAGGGCGACACCGCGCCGGCGACCATCCTGGGTGCCCTGCGCAGCCTCGCCCGCTGGACCGACCCGGCAGATGGCCGGGCCCTCGACCTGCTCATCCTGGCCAGAGGCGGGGGCTCGCTCGAAGATCTCTGGCCGTTCAACGACGAGCGCGTCGTCCGTGCGGTGGCCGCCTTCCCGCGGCCCGTCGTGGTCGGCGTGGGCCACGAGTCGGACGTGACCCTGGTCGAGTTCGCGGCCGACGTCCGCGCCGCCACGCCCTCCGTAGCGGCCGAGCTGGCTGTGCCGTCACGAGACGACCAGGTCGTCCGCATCACCGCACTCCGGCGACGGCTCGAGACACTCGCGGGCGCTGCCTTGGCACAGCGCCGTGCCCGGTTGGACGCGGAGCGGCGCGCCCTCGACGGACTGCGGCCGTCGGCCGTCCTGGCCGCTGAGCGTGAGCGCCTGGGGTACCTGCTCGATCGCGCGACGGAGGCCCTGACCGGTCGTATCGCGGCAGATCGGGCACTCCTCGAACGGCTTCACACCCGGAGCGCGATGACCATCACGGTCGGTCTGCAACGGGCTCGCTCATCCGCGGCCGCGGCGCGGGGCGGCCTCAATGCCTTGAGTCCGTTCGCCACGCTCGAGCGTGGCTACGCCATCGTGCGGCGCCCGGACGGCAGCGTCGTCCGCGCCGCTGCCACGGCCGCGGTCGGCGACCCGCTCGATGTCCGCCTGGCCGTCGGTGGGTTGGACGTCCGGGTCGAACGCGTGCGAGACTCCCGGCCATGACCGAGCCGCAGGATGTTCCGCCGCCGCTGACCGAGGCGGACCTGGCGGCCATGCCGTTCGACGTCGCTTTGGCGGAGTACCAGGCGGTCGTCTCGCGCTTGGAGACGGGCGGCTTGCCGCTCGAAGCCTCGATCGCGTTGTATGAGCGTGGCGTCGCCCTCGATGGCCACTGCTCGCGGCTGCTGGCCGACGCCGAGCTGCGCGTGCAACGCCTCGTCGAGGCGTCCGGAGGCGCGTCGCCAAGGCTCGTCGACCTCGATCCGGGCGACAGCGCGTAGAATCCCGGCGCGCCACAGGTCCGCGCCCTCGGGCGTCACCCCTGCGAACGCGATCGAAGCGGAGCCCATCTTTGGCCATCCTCCCCAGCCTCCAGAGCCCGGCCGACCTACGGACCCTCGACGACGTGCAGCTGACCCAGCTCTGCGCCGAGATCCGGACCACGATCATCGACACCGTAGCGGTCACCGGCGGCCACCTCGGCAGCTCGCTCGGCGTCGTGGAGCTGGCCGTGACCCTCCATCGACTGCTCGACAGCCCGACCGACCGGATCGTCTGGGACACCGGCCACCAGGCCTACCCGCACAAGCTGCTGACGGGGCGCTTCGAGCGTTTCGGGACGCTCCGGTCCGTCGGCGGGGTCGGTGGCTTCCCGCGCCGCAACGAGAGCCCGCATGATGTCTTCGACGGCGGCCACGCCGGGACCGGTCTCTCCATCGGCGAGGGTCTGGCCATGGCGCGGGACGCACGGGGGACCAACGAGCGGATCGCCGTGGTGGTCGGTGACGCGGCCATCTTCGCCGGCCTCTCGGCCGAGGCACTCAACGACATCGGCCACCGCGCCAGCCGCATGCTCATCGTCCTCAACGACAACGAGATGAGCATCTCGCCATCGGTCGGCGCCTTGAGCCGGTATCTCAGCCGGATCAAGCTCTCCGACACGTGGCGCGACTCGAAGCGGATCTACGATCGGACCGTGGAGCGCATCCCCGTCATCGGCCCCACGATCCTGGACGCCTCTCGCCGTCTCCGCGGCGCCGTCGTCGACTTCGCCCAGCACGGCCAGCTCTTCGAAGACCTGGGCATCACCTATGTCGGTCCCGTCCCAGGGCACGATCTGCACGCCCTCGATGCCGTCATCTCGCGGGCCCTGCTCCAGGAAGGCCCGGTTCTCGTCCACGTACGCACACAGAAGGGCAGGGGATATCGACCGGCCGAAGCGGACCAGGTCGGTTTCCACGGCGCCGCGCTGCCGCCGATGACCCTGCCCGGCAACGGCGCTGTCGGGGACGGCGAGGCCACGCCATCGGTCGCCCAGGCCGCGGCGGCCGCGAGGCGGCCACCCAACTACACGGCTGTCGTGGCTGCCGAACTGATCGACATCGCCGATGCGGATCCACGGGTGGTCGCGATCACCGCGGGCATGCCGACCGGCACCGGGCTGAGCCGCTTCGGCGCCAGATTCCCCGATCGCATGTTCGACGTAGGCATCGCCGAGCAGCACGCCGTGACGCTCGCCACCGGCCTGGCCATGGGCGGTCTCCGGCCGTTCGTGGCCATCTACTCGACGTTCCTGCAGCGAGCCTTCGACCAGCTGGTGCACGACGCCTGCCAGAACGACCAGCCGGTCGTCATCGGCGTCGACCGGTCGGGCCTTGTCGGCGAGGACGGCACCAGCCATCAGGGCATGTTCACGCTGTCCGCGCAACGGCAGATCCCGAACCTCGTCATCGCCTCGCCCAAGGATGAGCAGGAGGCGCGCCGCCTGTTGCGGACCGCCTTCGCCCAGGACCATCCGTTCGCCCTGCACTACCCACGCGACGCAGGCAGCGACCTGCCGGCGATCGAACCGACGCCGCTGCCGGTCGGGGAGGGCGAGCTGCTGCGCGACGGCAACGACCTCCTGGTGGTGGGGTTCGGGCCGATCGTCATGCGTGCCCTCGCGGCTGCCGAGGCGCTCGCCGGGGAGGGCTGGTCGCCAGCCGTCATCAACGCGCGATATGCCAAGCCGCTCGATCGTGGGCTCATCCTGGCGCACGCGCGAGGAAAGGCCCTCGTGGTGACCGTCGAGGAGAGCGTCGTGACGGGCGGCTTCGGCACTGGCGTCCTGGAGGCGCTCGCCGAGGCGGGCCTGGCTGAGCCGGCACTGCGAGCGATCCCGGTGCGCGTCCTCGGCCTGGCCGCGGACCACTTCGTCGATCACGGCTCCGTCTCCGACCTCCGGCGCATGGTCGGGCTCGACGTGGACGGCCTGGCGCGCCAGATGCGCGAGGCCTTGGCCATCGTCGGCGCCCGGCCTTCGGCACCCACAGAGCGGCCGAGCCTGGCCGAGGTCTCCCCGGCCTGAGCCGCATCCGTCTCGACCAGCTCGTCCTGGAGCGGGGCCTGGCCGCGACACGCTCGCAGGCACAGGCGCTTCTGCTGGCAGGCCGCGTGCGTGTCGGCATCGGCGACGGCGCGCGCACCGATCGGAAACCCGGCGACATGGTCGACGTCGAGACACCCCTCGAGCGCACTGCCTCCGCGGCGTATGTGTCACGTGGTGGCGAGAAGCTGGCTGCGGCCCTTGATGCGTTCGGGCTCATCGTGGACGGCGCGATCTGCCTCGATGTCGGCGCCTCGACGGGCGGCTTCACCGACTGTCTGTTGCAGCGCGGCGCGAGCCGCGTCTATGCTCTCGACGTGGGCCGCGGACAACTCGCCGAGTCGCTCCGGGCGGATCCCCGCGTGGTCTCGCTGGAGCGGACGCACGCCCGCCGCCTCGACCCCGCCGACGCCCAGGCCATCTCATTGCCGGAGTCGGTCAGTCTGGCCGTCATCGACGTCTCGTTCATCTCGGTCACGCGCATCCTGGCCGGGGTGGTCCACCAGCTCGTGCCCGGTGGCACCATCGTATGCCTCGTCAAGCCGCAGTTCGAATCCGAGCCGCGAGACGTGCCCAAGGGTGTGGTGCGCGATCCGGCCGTCCAGGCTCGAGCGGTCGAACGCGTCCGGGCGGCGGCTGTCGGCATCGGTCTCCTGGTGTCCGGCGAGTGTGAGTCGCCGCTTCGTGGCCCGTCGGGCAACCGGGAGTTCTTTCTGCACCTGGCCCTGCCCGCGTGACACGGCTGGGTTTCGCGGTCAATCCGACCAGCGAATCGGCCATCGCGCTGCGCGAGCGGGCGCTCGGCTGGTGCGCCGTGCACGGCGTCGAGGCATGGGCGGCCGAGGCGAGCGCGCGCGACGTGCTGGTGGTCGACCTGCCCTCGACGGACGCCCTCGTCGTCCTCGGGGGCGACGGCACCTTCCTGCGAGCGGTTCGCGCGGTGGCCGAGGTCGACGTGCCCATCCTGGGCATCAACTCGGGCAAGATCGGCTTCCTCTCCAAGGCCGAAGCCGTCCAACTGGAGGCGGTCCTGGCCATGCTCGCCGAGGGCGCCTACGACCTCGAGCCACGGATGCTCGTCGAGGCACGCATCCTGCCCGGCGGCCGACCGACGGACGAGCCGCCGTACATCGGGCTCAACGAGGCGGCCGTCGTGCGTGGCTCGCAGGCGCGCGTGGTGCGACTCGAGGTCATGATCGACGACTCGCACCTGGCGACCTACATCGCCGACGGGCTGGTCGTCGCCTCGCCGACCGGCTCGACCGGCTACTCCTTCAGCGCGGGCGGGCCGATCCTCGACCCGACCAGCTGGAACCTGGTGGTCACGCCGATCGCCGCGTACCTGGCCGGCATCCGCTCGATCGTCGTCAACCCGAGACACGTCGTCACCGTCCGCGTCGAAGCTGCCCACGATGTCCTCATGAGCATGGACGGTCGCGAGGACACGTCGCTGGCCGTCGGCGACTCGGTCTCCGTTCGTGCCCGGGAGCAGCCCATCCGGTTCATCGAGCCACGCGGCGCGCCACCCTTCTGGGACTTGCTGCGCCGAAAGGTCGAGCTGCTGCCCGCATGAACCATCCGCCGTGAGCCACGTTGACCCGAGGGCCACGGCCGACGTCCCGGCCGCACTCGTCGAGGCCATCGCCGCCTATCTCGACCACCTGCGCGTCGAACGCGGCCTCGCTCGCCTGACGCTGGCCGCGTACGCCACGGACCTGCGCCTCTTTGCCACCACTGCGCGAACCATCCGGAACTGGGCCAGCAGCCCTGAGCCCGCGCGCGCCTACCTGGCGAGTCTGGCCGGTCCACCGCGTCCGCTCCGGCCGTCGTCGCACCGGCGAAAGGCGGCCGCTATCCGGGCCTTCTATCGCTTCGCGTTCGCCGAGGAGCTGATCGACCGCGACATCGCCGGCCTGCTCGACCTGCCACGGCCGGCGCGGCGCCTGCCCGACACCCTCGACGTGCCCCAGGTCGAGGCGCTCCTGG
>JBEVDC010000172.1:0-2785 GCA_040514195.1 Candidatus Limnocylindrales bacterium
TCATGCCGCGCCTCGGCTCGGCTCCGTAGCCGGTGTGGTGGGCCGGACGAGCATGAGGAGGCCGAGGATGATGCCCATCGGTCCGATCAGCGCGACGAGTGCGAACGTGGTCGCCAGGCCGAAGGCGCCGGCGATCGCGGCGACTGACGCCGCCAGGAGGAAGGCGGCATACCAGCCGGGCAGACGACCATTCTGATAGGCCCGAACGCCGGCCAGGCTGGCCAGGATCGGGAAGCCCAGCAGGCCGATGGTGAACCATGGCCAGGGCATGAGCAAGGTCAGCCCGAGGATGACGCTGGTGATTCCGATGACATGGCCGGTGTAAGCACCGGCGCTGCCGGGCCGGGTCCCGAGCTCGCCGACCGCGATGCCCATGAGGCTCGCGCCGACGAGGGCGCCGATCCGGGTATAGGTCGTGTCCGGGTCGCCGTACCGGTCGGGCGGCAGGACGAGTGCGGTCAGGACGCCGATGGTCCAGACGAGGCCGCCCAGCGCGGCCATGAGACCGAAGGCTCGCGGGCTCATGCGTGACTCCTTGTCAAGTTCCGCGGCGCCCTGGAGTTGCGGATGCAGGTGCGCGTCGAGGGCGCCGCGGACGAGGTCGAACGCGTCCCCGAGGGTCAGCGGGTGCTCTTCGAGGAGAACGGCCAACTCATCGCCGTAGCGCTCCCGCCAGGCTCGAGGATAGAGACCGAGGAGGCGGTTCACACCACCGCCGACTCGGCCGCGCGTGGCGGCGCAGCCAGGGTCTGGACGGCAAGGCCGACGAATGACGCACCGAGCAGCAGCCCGACCCACTTGACGCTCTCCGGGGTGCTGCCGCCATAGCCCACCCAGGCGGCCACTGCGCCGGCGACGATGGCCGCGGTGATCCAGGTTGGCATGACACCGTTCTGCCGACCACGGATGGCGGCGAGCGAGGCCAGAACGGGGAAACCGAAGAGTGACAGGACGACGACCCCCCAGGCCGCATCGGTCACGTTGAATAGCCATGGCAGCGGGAGCAAGACCGCGAAGACGATGCTGGCACCCGCGATAGCGTGGCCGGTCCACGAGGGGCTGCCCGGCCGGGTGCCGAGTTCGCCGACGGCGATGCCCATGAGGGCGATGCTGATGGCCACCATCGGAATAGCCGGGATCGACTCGCGGTCGCCAGCGGCCGTGATCGGAGCGGTCAGCCAGGCGGCGAAACCGGCCATCCAGATGATGCCGCCGACCGCGGCCAACAGGGCCAGCATGCGCTGGTTCATCGAAGTCTCCTTGTCAGTGGCGCCAAGGCCGCGGACCTGCGGGTGCAGGTGCGCGTCGAGTGCGCCGCGAATGAGGTCGAAGTGGTCAAGAGGGGAGGCGGGCTGGCCCTCGAGGAGGGCGAGCATCTCGTCGCCGTAGCGCTCGCGCCACGCCCTCGGGTAGAGGCGGAGGAGGGCGGTCATCGGGCGGGGCTCCAGCTCGGGGCCGACCCGGATCGCGTGCCCGCCCCGTTCGCGGCCAAGGCCCCGAGCTCGGCCTCCAGCGTTGTCGCGCCGAGGGCTGTGAGTCGATAGGCGCGGGGAGCGCTCGAAGCCGGGAGGACCTCGACGAGCGCATGACGTTCGAGTCGGGCCAAGGCGCCGAACAGGGTGCCAGGGCCCAAATCGGTGCCGCAACGGGCGCCGACCTCGCGGCGGATTCGTGGCGGGGTGCGTGGCCCGGCGGCGAGCACAGTCACGATCTGCTGGGCCGGTCGGGCGAACCGGCCGAATGACGCGAGCGGCGACCGCATGCTCATCACGTTACTCCAGGTCTGCGCAGGCGATCTTGTTCGGCGCCGGCCCCGGTCGGTGGACGACGACCGATACCGCGCCATTGCCGGCGATCCAGTCGTTGCGTGCCCGGCCGTTGCCGATGCCGTCGGCATTGGTCGTAAACCCGGGCCAGATCTCGTTCTCATCGTTGACCGCGGTGCCGTGGTGCTGATAGTGGCCATCCGCTTCGCCGGCGTCGCAGGGCTGGGCGTGCACATGGGAGGCGTAGGTCGTGTTCGGGACAAGGCCCTCGACATGAACAGAGACGAAGGTCCGTCCGTCGCCGGTGCGGATCATCACCGCATGTCCGCTGACGTCCATGCCTGCGCCGACCGCGAACGCGTGGAATCGACCCCGCGTGACCTGGGCACCACCGGCCGTCGCCGGAACGACGAGAACCAGGGCCAACAGCAGGCCGACGATCAGCACCCCGCGACGTCGTGTGAGCCTAAGTCGCTCCGTCATCGTCCGCCTCCTCCGTGGGCCGGTATAGCGTCAGTCGCTATATCGTTACGCGATATATAGACCAGCGACCGCAGGATGTCAAGGGGCGTCGACCGGCATCGCGGCATGGATGCTGGCCGGCCGCAGGAGCGGGCAGCTCAGCCCACATCAGCGCCCGCTCCCACGTAGACTCCAGTGGTGCAGACATGCCCCGACTGCGGTGACGAGAACCCGGGAACCTACCCATTGTGTGGCTACTGCGGCGCTCAGCTGGTTCCGGGTCAACCGCCGGAGATCCGCCGCACGGTCACCCTCGTCATGTCTGATCTCAAGGGCTCCACCGCCCTGGCGGAGAGGCTCGACGCGGAGTCGCTGCGCGAGGTCCTGGCCCTCTACTTCGACGCGATGCGGCTGGTCTTTGAGTCGCACGGCGGGACGATCGAGAAGATCATCGGCGACGCCATCGTGGCGGTCTTCGGGCTGCCGTTCCGGCACGACGACGACCCGCTTCGGGCGCTGGAGGCAGCGGCCGAGTCGCAGCGCGCGCTGTCGACCCT
>JBEVDC010000063.1:0-6868 GCA_040514195.1 Candidatus Limnocylindrales bacterium
ATCCGGTCGCTCGACGCCGGCGGCGACCATGGCTGCCTCGCCCTGGTCGGAGCCGATCTCGACGAGCGCGACGCCACCGTGTGCGAGCACGCGCGGCAGCTCGCCGAGCATGCGCCGGATGACGTCGAGCCCGTCGAGGCCACCGTCGAGTGCCAGGCGTGGCTCGAAGCCGATGGCTGGGCCCAGGGCATCGAGATCGGCGCTCGCGACGTACGGCAGATTGGCCACGATGACGGCGGGCGGGTCGTCGATCTGGACCGCCGTCGAGAGGAGATCCGCCACGCGGAAGTCGATGAGGTCGGCGACACCCTGCGCGACCGCGTTCTCGACGGCCAGCGAGACGGCCGCTTCGGAGATGTCGCTGGCCGTGAACCGGATGACGTCCCCGAAGCCGGCTCGACGGAGGGTGCGCGCCATGGCGACGACGATCGCGCCGCTGCCGGTGCCCACGTCCAGCACGCGAAATCGCGGCATGCCTTCGACGCGCGGGCGGGCGCCGATGGCGGCCCGCGTGCGCGAGATCGCCAGCTCGACGAGCAGCTCGGTCTCCGGGCGGGGGATCAGCGCGCGGCTGTCGACGCTCAGGGCGAAGCCGTAGAACTCCTTGACCTCCCGGATGTAGGCCACCGGCTCGCCTGTTTCGCGGCGCGCCAGGAGCGCCTCGAAGCGGGCCTCGTGGCCGGCACCGAGGGGCGCTTCAGGGTGCGCCAGGATGGCCGTCCGATCGAGCCCCACGACATGGCCGAGGAGCAGCTCGGCATCCAGGCGGGGCGAGGCGGAACCCGAGATACGCAGGCGCTCGGTCGCCGAGGCGAGCGCCTGCCCGACGGTCATCGGCTCAACCGACGTTGCTGAAGGCGGACAGCCGCTCGGCTTGGTCCGTGGTGATGAGCGCGTCGATGAGCCGGTCGAGCTCGCCGTCCATGACCGCCGGAAGGTTGTGCAGGTCCATGCCGATGCGATGGTCGGTGACACGATCCTGCGGGAAGTTGTAGGTCCGGATCTTCTCGGACCGATCACCCGAGCCGACCATCGATCGCCGCGTGGCGGCCTCCGCCTCGTGGGCCTTGCGCTGCTCCATGTCGAGCAGGCGGGCGCGCAGCACGGCCATCGCCTTGGCGCGGTTCTTGATCTGGCTCTTCTCGTCCTGGATGGCGACCACCAGGCCGCTCGGCAGGTGCGTGATGCGCACCGCCGAGTCGGTGGTGTTGACGCTCTGACCGCCCGGCCCTGTCGAACGATAGACGTCGATGCGCAGGTCCTTCTCGTCGATCTCGACCTCGACCTCGTCGGCCGCAGGCAGGACGGCGACGGTCGCGGTCGAGGTGTGGATACGGCCTCCCGATTCGGTCTCCGGCACACGCTGCACGCGATGGACTCCGCCCTCGAACTTGAGGCGCGAGTAGGCGCCATCACCATGGACCTCGAAGATCGCTTCGCGCATGCCGCCGATGCCCGTCTCGTTGAGGCTCATCGTCTCGACCGAGAAGCGATGGCGATCGGCATAGCGCAGGTACATCCGGAAGAGCTCGGCCGCGAACAGCGCCGCCTCCTCGCCGCCGGCGCCGGCGCGGATCTCGAAGATCACGTCCCGGTCGTCGTTGGCGTCTCGCGGCAGGAGGAGAACCTTCAGGTCTTCGAGCAGCCGGCCCTCGTCGGCCTCCAGGCGGGCGACCTCCTCGCGCGCCATGTCGCGCATCTCGGTATCAGACTCCTGGTCACGAACTTCGCGCGCCCCCTCGAGCTCGGCGCGGATGGTCCGCAGCTGTCGGGTGACAGCGACGACGGGCTCCAGGCGAGCCAGCTCACGCCCGTAGCGCTTGAGGGCCGCAGGATCCGCGTGAACCTCCGGACGTGCCAGCTCGGCCTCGATGGCGCGTGACTGCGCCTCGATCTCGACGAGGCGATCCTCGAGGCTCACGGGGCGGTGGTGGCCGCCGCCGCGCCAACCTCCATCGGTCGCCGCTCAGGGTCAAGGCTGCCCGCTGGGGCGTCGTCACCGCTGATGGCGAGCGCTTCGCGCATCGAAGCTACGGCGACCTCGATCATGTCGTCGTCGGGCTGCTTGGTGGTGATGAGCTGGAGCCAGATGCCGGGCATGAAGATCCAGCGCACGAGACGATTGGCGCGATGTCGAGCGCCGAACCGGAGCAGCTCGTAGGACACGGCCGCGATGACCGGGATGAGCAGGATGCGCCCGACGACACTGACGACCAGCGACTGGCCGGCGAGCAGGCTGAAGAGCAGGATGCTGACGACCACGAAGACGACCAGGAACTCGGTCCCGCAGCGCGGATGGGCGGTCGGATAGCGGCGGATGTTCTCGATCGTCAACGGCTCGTCGTGCTCGAGAGCGTGGATCGTCATGTGCTCGGCGCCGTGATACCGGAAGACGCGCGCGATGTCCGGCGCCCGGCTGACCACGAGCAGGTAGGCGACGAAGAGGGCGACCCGGATGAGGCCCTCGACGAGGTGCTGGATGAAGGCCTGACCAGGCCCGAGGGCCACGTCGGTCGCGGCCTTTGAGAGGAAGAGCGGCAGGATGACGAACAGCCCGATGGCGAAGCCGAAGGTGACCACGAGCGTGACGGCGATCGTCCCGCGTCCCATCTCGACGCCTTCGCCGGCGGCCGCGATGGAGCCGGAGCGCATCAACCATCGGGTACCTACGACGAGCGTCTCGTAGAGCAGGACGACGCCCCGGAACAGCGGGGCCCGGGCGAAGCGACTGCGGTGGAGGATCGAGTCGAGTCGCTCCGTGGCGGTCACGATGCCGCCGTCGGGGTGGCGCACGGCGACGGCGATGGCATCGCGGCCGCGCATCAAGACGCCCTCCATGAGGGCCTGGCCGCCGTAGGCGAAGCGAGGCATGGCGGGAAGTCTAGCGAGGGTCCGGAATCGGAACGGCGGGCCCGGATGGGCCCGCCGTCATGTCACTCGCGACCGGCTCAGGCGCGCGCTGCGCGCTCGAGACGCTTCTGGAAGCGCTCGACCTGGCCGGCGGTATCCACGATGGTCTGCTTGCCCGTGTAGAACGGATGGCAGTTGGAGCAGACGTCGACGTGCAGGGTCTCGCTCGTCGAGCCGACCTCGAACGCCGTGTGGCAGGTCCCGCAAGTCACCTTGGCCTGGTGATAGCGAGGGTGGATGTCCGGCTTCATGCACCTGCCTCCATGGGCTCCGCCACGACGGCCTCGGCCACGACGCGGATGCGCTTCTTGTTGCGGGTCTGGTGCTCGAAACGGACACGCCCGTCGCGCACGGCGAAGACCGTGTAATCGCGGCCCAGGCCCGTGCCGTCGCCGGCCACGAAGGTCATGCCGCGCTGACGAACGATGATCGAGCCAGAGGTCACGAGCTGGCCATCGCCGGCCTTGACGCCGAGGCGCTGGCCGGCGCTGTCGCGGCCGTTCTTGGAGCTCGAACCGGCCTTCTTGTGTGCCATCGTGGCTACTCGTCCTTCTTCTTGGCCGCGCGCGGCTGCTTGGCTGCCGGCGCCGGCGCCTGCGTGCGGCTCGCGGGGGCCTTGGGCTTGGCGGTGGCCTTCGGCTTGCCCGGCGTCTTGGGCTCGGCTTTCGTCGTGGTCTTCGCCTTGGCGGGTGCCTTGGGCGTGGCGGTGGCTTTGGGCGTTTCGGTGGCCTTGGGCTTGGCGGTGGCCTTGGGCTTGGCAGCTGTGGTCGCCCCGTCATCAGCATCGGCCGCGGCCTCGGCGGCGAGCTTCGCGGCCAACGCCTTGTCAGCAGCCGCCTGCTTCGCGGCGGCCTCGGCGGCTGCGCTTTCGAGGCGCTCGCGCTCCGTCCGGACGTCGTCGGCCAGCTTCCGGGCGCTCTTGCGACCGAGCTCGATGTCCGCGATCCGCAGGACGGTCAGGTCGGCTCGATGGCCCTGCTTGACGCGGCTGCGGGCCTTTGGCCGGTACTTGAAGACGACGATCTTGTCGCCTCGGTCCTGGCGCACCACGTCCGCCGTGACACGCGCCCCATCGACCGTCGGCCGACCGATGGCGGCCTCGTCACCGTCGGCCACGAGAAGGACGCGCGCGAACTCGATGGTCTGCCCCGGTTGGGCATCGAGTCGGTCGACGGCGAGCTCGGTGCCGAGCTCGACGCGATACTGCTTGCCGCCGCTCTCGATGACTGCGTACATGGGTTCCCTTGCGTGCCTGGCTGATCGAGGCGCGCCGAGACGGACGATGTCTGGTCCGCGGGCGCGAACGGAGATGGTACCGCCGCCCGCGTCGAGCCGTCAAGGTCGCCGCAGCCCGGGTGGAAGGCGCCGAGCCCGCCAGCCATGAGCGTCTGGTACGCTCGCGACGTGGCATCGGAGATCGCTCGCCGCGTCCGTCTTCCGTCACCACGTGCCACCGTCGCCATCGGTGCCGCCGTCCTGCTGCTCATCGTGCTCTACATGGGGCGCAGTGCGCTTGGCCCGTTCATCCTCGGCGCGCTCCTTGTCTACATCCTCGACCCGGCCGTCGGCTGGCTGACACGACGTGGCCTGCGGCGCGGCCTAGCCATCCTCATCGTCTACGCCGTGGTCATCGTCGTCCTCATCGAGGGCCTGACGCTCCTGTTCGGTCCGCTGGTGCGCCAGATCATCGACTTCGTAGATGACCTCCCGGCCCTCCTGGCATCGATCGAAGGCCAACTCGACAACCTCGTCCTCCTCTTCGACCAGCTGCAGCTGCCGCGCATCCTGCGCGACGCCATCGCCTCCATCCTCGAGTCACTCGCGTCGGGCGGCGGCTTCGATATCGGCTCCCTGGCACCGCTCTACAGCGGCCTCGCCGCCGCGCTGAGGAACCTCCTCGCGCTGGCCATCGTGCCCATCTGGGCGTTCTACCTGCTCAAGGACCGCGACCGCCTGCTGACGGCCGTGCGCGACGGTATCCCGGCCGACTGGCGCGAGGACGCGTGGTCGGTGATGGCCATCTGCGAGCGCGTCTTCGGGCGTTGGCTGCGTGGTCAGATCGTGCTCTGTGTCGCAGTCGGGCTGGCCACGTTCGTGGGCCTCATGGCCCTCAGCCTCGTCGACCCGATCTTCGGACGCTTTGCGGTCCTGCTCGCCGTCATCGCGGGCATCCTCGAGCTGGTGCCGATCATCGGACCCATCATCTCGATGGTGCCCACGCTGCTCCTGGCCGCGACCACCGGTCGGGTCGAGGCCATCGTCGCCGTGGTCGTCCTCTACATCATCGTGCAGCAACTCGAGAACCAGCTGCTCGTGCCGCGCATCCAGGGTGGCGCCGTGGAGATGCATCCCGCCATCGTCATCCTGGCCCTGGCGATCGGGGCATCGATCGCCGGGCTCATCGGCGCCATCTTCGCCCTGCCCATCGCAGCTGCCGCACGCGACATCGTGCGCTACGTCTTCCAGCGGGCGTCCGGACACACGGCGTCGGAATCGGCCGGTTACCGACCGCCACCCGGGCAGCCGGCACTGGCCATCGCGGGCGCGTCGAGCGGCGGCCAGGAGTCTGATCCGGCTCCCGAGCCTGGTCTTGCCGTTGAAACACCGGGTCATGACGCCGAGGCACCGGCCGAGGCTGATGCCGGGCCGGCTGGACGCGCTGCCGATGCCGGGCCGGCTGGACGCGCTGCCGATGCCGAGCCTGCGGGAAGAGCCACTGATGCGGGACGTGCGGGACACGCCAGCAGCGATGCCTGACCTGCCCGACCATTACAAGGTCCTCCAGGTAGACCCCGAGGCGGAGGACGAGGTCATCCAGGCCGCCTACCGGCGCCTGGCGCAGAAGTACCACCCCGATGTGGCGCCTGGCGATGAGGCGGCAGCGCGGATGATCGCCATCAACGCGGCCTGGTCGGTGCTGCGGGAGATGACGACCCGTGCGGCATACGACGCCGAGCGCCGCGCGGCCGCCGGTCATGCAGCGGCGCAGGCGAGTCGGCGTGCCGACGAGGCCGCCCGACGTACCGCGAGTCGCCCGCCCCGCTATGCGGCTGCCCAGCAGGCGCCGCCCAGACGCACACCGGACGAGACGAGCCCGGATTGGACGGCTGGCCGATCGTACTCAGGCAGCGCCTACGAACCCGGCTCCATGCGTCAGCCGGACGGCGCTGGGGCGGCAGGGGCGCCTCCGGGCAATCCGTCGGGTAGTGTCCTTACCTTCGGCCGGTATGCCAGATGGTCACTAGGCGAGATCGCGCGCAGGGACCTCGAGTACATCGAGTGGCTCGAGCGGTTGCCGATCGGCGGGCCTTACCGAGAGGAGATCGACGCGATCCTGCGGGCCGCAGCACGCCGACGAACCGCGGTCGGGGAAACGCAGCGTCGTGGCCTCTTCCGTCGGCGTTAGCTGGGCCGCGTCCTTCGGCTTAGCTCGGCCGCGTCGTGACCACTCCCTAGGTCCCCGGGAATGACCGGCGCCGAGACGATCGCCCTGGCCGACATCATCGTCGCGCTGTTGGTCGCGCTGGCCCTCGTCGCGCTCTTCACCCGGCGCCTGGCGGTCCCGTACACCGCGGCGCTCGTCGTCTTCGGGTTGTTGGTGGCCATCCTGGCGCCGGCAGACGCCATCGAGATCACGCCCGAGGTCGTCCTCATCGTGCTGGTGCCCGGGTTGGTCTTCGAAGCCGCCTTCAGGCTTGACATCGAGCATGTCCGGCCGACGCTCGCTGCCTCCTCCCTGCTGGCCATCCCCGGTGTCCTGATCATGGCCGGTCTGGTCGCCGTCGTCCTGAACCTCGCGGTCGCGATGCCCCTCAGCTCGGCGTTCCTGGTCGGTGCCATGGTCTCTGCCACGGACCCCGTGGCGGTCATCGCGACGATGCGCACCATCCGAGCGCCGGAGCGGCTGGCGACCCTGGTGGAGAGCGAGAGCCTCTTCAACGACGGCACCGGGATCGTC
>JBEVDC010000105.1:0-13336 GCA_040514195.1 Candidatus Limnocylindrales bacterium
GGCCCCAGGAGAGCCGGAGGGCGTATGCCTGCGGATGCTTCCCCGAGCTCATCAACGCGCTCTACGTCTACGCCTCCAACCGTCCGCGTGCCTTCCCCGGCAAGGACGAGACGCGCGGCCTGCGGGCGGTGCAGATGACGATCGGCGAGCTCGTGGGCCGCAAGCTGGATGGCATGGTCGTGGTCAAGCTGCAGGGCTTCGTCAGGCTCATCAACGCCATCGGCGGGCTGGACATCAACGTGCCCGAGGCCGTCTACGACGCGCACTACCCGCTTGCCAACGGCAATGGCTACGTCGAGGTCTACATCAAGAAGGGCAAGCAGCACATGAACGGCAAGAATGCCCTCATCTACGCCCGATCCCGCCACCAGGACTCCGACTATGGGCGCATGGAGCGCCAGCAGATCGTCATCACCGCCCTCGGCAGGCAGCTCCTCAAGGAGCCCCTCATCGTCCGCCTGCCCGAGCTCCTCGAGATCGCCAAGGACAACCTCTGGACCAATCTCAAGACACGCGACCTACCGGAGCTGGCGCAGCTGGCCGAGGACGTCGATGTCAAGGGCATGAAGCGAGTCCGCTTCATCCCGCCGAAGTACCCGTCGTACCTCAACAAGGCCGCCATCCGGCGGATCCGATCGGTGGTGCGCCACGTGTTCGACGATGCGGTCCCGCTGGCGACGCCCACACCGCTGCCGACGGTGAGGGCCACCGATCGCTGACGGGATCTCCATGTCCGAAGACCCGCTGCCTGAGCTGCCCGCCGACTGGCGCTCGCTCTCAACGGACGACCTTCATCCCCTCCTCCGGCTCGAGCAAGCCTCGGACGCAGCCGACCGGGAGCGTTTCCCGACGACCCTCGACGAACTGGCCTCGTTTCTGGGATCGCCGACCATCGAGCTCGAACGGATGAGCGTCACGATCGAGGACGCTACGGGGCAGCTGATCGCGTGGTGCTGCCTCGAACCGCGCATCGGGGGCGCGACCTGGAATCGCATCCACATCCACGGCTCGGTCCACCCGGCAGCGCGTGGCCGCGGTCATGGCCGAGCCCTTCTGGGCTGGGCAGAGGCTCGATCCGCGGCCGTCATCCGGGTCGCCGCTGACGGCCGGCGGGATCTGCCGGACGTGCTCACCGTTCATGCCGCCGAGACGGCCACCGACCGCGCCGGGCTGCAGGATCGCTGCGGCTATCAGATCGCGCGCTGGTATAGCGACATGTTCCGGTCCCTCGGCGCCCCGCTCGCACCGGCACCATTGGCAGCCGGCTACAGCTTCGTGGACTGGACGCGCCCGCGGGACGCCGACTTCCATGCCACCGATGTGGAGGCCTTCCGCGACCAGTGGGGCTCGGCGCCGTGGTCGGCTGAGGCCTGGCGCCACGAGTTCGCCGACGACGAAGGCTTCCGACCGGACCTGACCGTCGGTGTCGAGCATCAAGGCCAGGTCGTCGGCTATGTCATGGCCGCGGCCTATGGCGGCATCGAGGACGAGGAAGGACGTCGGGTCGCCTGGCTCGCGCGTCTCGGGGTTCGCCGCCAGCATCGCGGCCGGGGCATCGCGACGGCGGCCATCACGCGGGTGTTGAGCCTCGCTCGAGAGGCAGGCTTCGCGACGGCCGGGCTCGACGTGGACACGGAGAACCTGACCGGTGCCCTGCGACTCTACGAGCGCCTCGGCTTCTACCCGGTCAAGCGCCTGGCGCTCCGGACCAAGACGATCCGAGCGGCGGAGCGCAGGTGAGGCTCGACTCGTCCGGCGCAGGCCCGGCTGACCAGCGCACCAGCGCCGGCCCGCTGGCTGGCATCGTCGTCTGCGACCTCTCGACGGTCCTTGCCGGGCCGTATTGCACGATGCTCCTGGCCGACCTCGGTGCGGACGTGATCAAGGTCGAGCCGCCCGATGGCGATGGCACGCGCGCATGGGGCCCGCCTTTCGCCGGTGGGCCGGAAGCTGGCGCCCCCTATCCGCCCGACGATCCTCGGGCGTCGCCCGGCTACGCCGGTGAATCGGCTTACTACCTGGCCGTGAATCGAAACAAGCGAGGCCTGCGTCTCGACCTCAAGGCAACGGCCGGACGCGAGGTGCTCGGCCGGCTCCTCGCGCGGAGCGACGTCCTGGTCGAGAACCTGCGGGTCGGGGGCTTGGCCCGCCTGGGCTTCGCCGATGCAGAGCTGGAGCGCATCAACCCGCGGCTGGTCCATCTGGCCATCAGCGGTTACGGGCCGGACGGCCCGCTCGCGGACCGACCGGGCTACGACTTCATCATCCAGGCTGTCGCCGGCCTGATGTCGATCACCGGGGCTCCCGATGCCGACGGCGGCGTACCGACCAAGGTGGGTGTGGCGGTCACCGACCGGACCCCCGGCATGCTCGGGGCGGTGGCCGTCCTGGCCGCCCTCGTGGGCCGCGATCGAGCGGGCTCACCGGCCGCCGGACGCGGCCAGCGGATCGACCTCAGCCTGCTCGAATCGACGGTCGCCTCCCTCGCCAACCAGGCATCGAACCACCTGGTCGGCGGGCTGGTGCCGGGTCGGATGGGCAATCAGCATCCCAACATCACGCCGTACGAGACATTCCCGACGACCGACGGCGAGATCGCGGTCGCCGTCGGTTCGGAGCGACAGTGGGCGCGCTTCTGTGCCGCCGTCGGGCGACCCGCCCTGGCCGACGACCCACGCTTCGCGGACAACGCGGCTCGGCTCGCCCACCGGGCCGAGCTGCGAGCAATCCTGCAGACCGATTTCGCCGGCCGGTCGTCCGCCGACTGGCAGACACGACTCGATGCCGCGGACGTGCCATGTGGGCCGATCAACGACCTGGCAGCGGTCTTCAGCGACCCGCAGGTCATCGCCCGCCGGATGGTCGAGACGGTCGAGCATCCGACGATCGGCCGGCTCAAGGTCACCGGCGTGCCGTTCAAGCTGGCGGCAACGCCTGGCTCCGTGCGCACGCCGCCGCCCCTGCTCGGCGAGCACTCAGCCGAGGTGCTGGACTGGCTCGGTTACCAGCCCGACGAGGTCGAGCTGCTGCGACGCGAGGGCATCGTCTAGGCCGTCCCGAGTCGGAGCCGCCAGCGCGTTCGCCATCGACCAGCACCACGTTCGACAAGCACACTGACGTGCCCAGCGACCACCTCGATCGGCAGTTGCGCGGCGAAAGCCGCTTCGAGACTCGGCATCTCGGCGGGGTCGACCTGACCCGCAACGGTTACATGTGGCACGACGTCTGGAAAGCTGCCGGCGTAGGGCGGATATGCCGGGTATGCGGCGGAGAGCGAGGCGATCAGCGCCCGGACGGCGTCGTCCGGACGCGGCACGAGGTAGAGCGAATCCGGCTTGAATCGCGCCGTGGCGTTGAGCCAACACCTGATCACTGGGTGCTGAGCCACGAGGCTGGCGAGGGCCGGGCGGAGCCCATCGAGCGCTGCCGCCCCTGCGAACGGGAAGAGGAGCGTCATGTGCGCGGGAACCCCAAGAAGAGCGACCGGGTCATGCCGCGCACGGAGGCGCCCGGCATGAGCAGGAAGCTGGATCGGCACCACGAGCGCCGAGCGCTCGCCCGTCACGCGGCCCGCGCGTTCGCCCTTCACGCTGCCGCCGCGCGCAGCAGCCGATCCATGATGGCCCGGCCGAGGCCGTCGGTCGGTACGCTCTGGGCAACGATCCGATCCAGGCTCGCCGCGTCAAGGCGGTGGATGGCGTCGAAGAGGTTGGCGGCCTGCTCGACCCGGTCGCCTGTCGCCGACAGGACCTCCACCAACGCGTACGGCCCGCCGCATGCCAGTGCAGCCGCCAGCCCAAGCTCGTCAGCTGCCAAGAGCCCGATCCGCTCGTTCGCCCTGGCGTCCTCGCCCCCGATCGGTCCGACCAGGGTGAGCGGGACGGATGGCGCGTAGTGGGTGATCGACCGACCGGGTGAGAGCGACGAGGACATCGCAACCTCCCCGCCGTGAGCCAGGGGACCGATCACAGTTGCGATGGCCTCCGCAGCCACGCCCCCAGGGCGTAGCAGCTCGGCGCGACCATCTGCAAGGCGGATGACTGTCGACTCGACCCCTACCCGGCAGGGCCCCCCGTCGAGCACGATCGCGACTCGGCCCCCCAGCTGTGCGACGACATGCTCGGCGCGGGTCGGGCTCACTCGACCGAATCGATTGGCGCTCGGCGCCGCGATCGGTAGGCCGGCGGCTTCGATCAGGGCCCGAGCGACGGGGTGGTCCGGAACCCGCAAGCCGACAGTGTCCAGACCGGCCGTCACGATGCCCGGGATGAGGGGGCGTTTGCGCAGGACGATGGTCAATGGACCCGGCCAGAAGGCAGCCGCCAGTCGGACGACACGGGGATCATCGGTCTCGGCTTCGTCGGCGAATCCCCGGATGTCTCCTGCTTCGGCGAGATGGACGATCAGCGGGTCGAAGCTCGGACGCTCCTTGATCGCGAAGACCCATGCAACCGCCGCGGCATCGAGCGCGTTCGCGCCAAGACCATAGACCGTTTCCGTCGGGAAGACGACGGTCTCACCGGCCTGGATGGCAGCCGCCGCCTCTCGGATGGCGCCCGGGTCGTCGCCGGGCAGGACGCGCGTTTCGACCATGCTCGGCATTCTCGCAGGGCCGGCAGCAGGGCTGCGGTGAACCTCGTTGTGTGCCGTCGGCCGCCTCTCGCATGCACTCGCCGAGTGGCAAGTCCGGGGACACAGCGGGCGACAGGTCGGGGCCCCAGTGCCAGAATAGGGGGTCTCCCTCGCCCGCTCCGTGCGGGTGAGGCCCGGGGGCTAGCGAGAAGCGCGAGGAGGCTGGACATGGCACAGGCGACCACCGCCATCAAGAACAAGCCAGCGTGGGTCGAGTTGTCGACATCCGATCCTGAGGCTGCGCGGACGTTCTATGCGAGGCTCTTCGGCTGGCGCATCGAGGTCTCGGACGACCCACAGTACGGCGGCTATGCGCTGGCCAAGATCGGCGATCAGGACGCAGCTGGCATCGGCCGCATCCAGTCGCCTGAAGCGCCGACCGCATGGTCGATCTACATCGGCAGCGACGACGTCGACGCGCTGGCGACGAAGATCCAGGCTGCTGGCGGTCGCGTCATCGCGGCACCATTCGATGTCGGCGACCAAGGCCGTATGGCTGTGTTCCAGGATCCGTGCGGGGCCTTCATCTCCGGCTGGCAGGCGACGGCGATGCGCGGTTTCAGCACGGACGGTCCCAACGCCTTCAGTTGGGCCGAGCTCAATGCCCGCGGCGTCGAGAAGGCGATCCCGTTCTACGAGACCGTCTTCGGCTGGAGCCACAGGACGACCGAGATGGGCGGCGACGCTCCGCCGTATACGGAGTTCCAGGTCGACGGCGAGAGCATCGCCGGCGCGATGGAGATGAACCCGATGGTCCCGGCCCAGGTGCCGAGCTACTGGATGGCGTACTTCGAAGTAGGCGACGTCGACGCGGCGTTTCGACGTGCGCTCGACGCCGGGGCCCGCGAGATGGTGCCGCCGGGTGACTTCCCTGGCGGGCGATTCGCCATCGTCAGCGACCCACAGGGCGCGGCCTTCGGCCTCCTGCAGACGACCGGAAGGTAGAGACGAGCACCCTCGAGGGGTCTATCACCGTCAGCCGCGTCTGAAGATCGGCTAGAGGCCTGGACACGCGGAGCCGCTCGACCGACGTCGGGTCGGGCGGCATCTCGTGCACGTTCGCACGGGTTCTCTGCTGCGCGACCGCACGGCCCGCTAGACTCGCCGGGCAGCCTGCATGCCCGCGAGGAGACCGCTCGACATGACCGACGCCCGCCAGCCCTGGGCCCTCATCCTCGGTGCCAGCAGTGGCTTCGGGGAGGCGACGGCTCGGGCGCTGGCCGCGGCGGGCTATGACATCGCGGGCGTCCACCTCGATCGACGGCAGGGCATGGCGCACGTCGAAGAGATCAAGGCTGACATCGAGCGTCAGGGGCGCGAGGCCTTCTACGTCAACATGAACGCGGCCGATGACGACAATCGGGCCACGTTCCTGGCCGCGCTCCGCACGCGCTTTGACGCCCAGGCGAGGGAGACCGGCCGCACACCCTATGTCCGGGTGCTCATGCATTCGCTCGCCTTCGGCACGCTCAAGCCGTTCCTCGGGCCGGACGCGGACGGCTCCATCAACCGCAAGAACCTGGAGATGACCCTCGACGTCATGGCGAACAGCCTCGTCTACTGGGCGCAGGACACCTGGCGCGGCGGCTTTCTCGGCGAAGGCTCCAAGGTGTATGCCATGACCAGCGAGGGCTCGACGCGGGTCATCACCAACTACGGGGCGGTCAGCTCGGCAAAGACGGCTCTGGAGTCGAACTGCCGCCAATTGGCGATGGAGTTCGCCAAGCTGCGAACCGGGGTTGCCGTCAATGCCATCCGTGCCGGCGTGACCGTGACGCCGGCCCTGATGCAGATCCCGGAGCGCGACCAGCTCATCGAGCACGCCATGTCAGCCAACCCGCATGGGCGGATGACGACCGTCGAGGACGTGGCGCAGGCCATCGTGACACTCTCGGGCGAAGGCACGCACTGGATCACCGGCAACGTCATCGGCGTCGACGGCGGGGAGTTGGTCTCGGGCTGAGCGGTCGTCGAAGGATGTGCATCGTGCGCAGGATCAGCGCACCGTGACCAACACCCGCTGGACGGCGTTGTTGCCCATGCCCTGATAGTTCCAGGGCGGCTCGAGCGGCTGGACCGCACCCGTTGAATCGGTGGCCCGGCAGGCGAGCTCGCCGTCACCTGGCACAGCATCCCAGTCGAAGAACCAGCCGCGCCAGGCGAAGTCGCCCATCGGTGGATCGAGCTCGGCATTCGCCCAGACACCACCCGCGCCGACCTCGACACCAGTGATAGGACCGCCGCCCGACCAGGCGCGCCCGCGGATGCGCACCGGACCGGCCTCCACGAACCGTCGTCGGGTGAAATAGTCGGGCACTCCCGGCGGGATCATCAGCGCCCGGACGCGCATCCGCTCGACCGGCAGGCCCGGATCGTCGGCGTCACGCTTGTATCGGTACGAGCTGATCTGCTGGTAACCCGCGAACGGCTCGTCGATGGCGGTGATCGAGGTTAGCCACTTGACGCTTGTCATCCCGTACCAGCCGGGCACCAGCAGGCGGAGCGGGAAGCCATGTTGCGGTGGCAGCCGGTCCCCGTTCATGCCGTGGACGAGCATGACCTCCGGCCGAGTCGCGTCCGCGACCGACAGGCCACGCTCGTAGTCGTGCTCGACCTCGCCCTGGATGCCGTGGTCGGCCCCCGCGAAGACGAGATCGACCGTGTCGGGCTCGACGCCTGCATCGGCGAGGATCGGCGCCAGGGGCGTGCCCGTCCAGACGGCCGTGCCGACCCCCTGGCCGAGCCACGGCTGGCTGAGCGGTCGGGGATCCAGGAGGGCCCGGCCATTGCCGGCGCACTCCATGGTCACGGGCACGGATCGCGTCGGCCGCGCCCGGATGTCGTCGAGGGTCAGCTCGAGCGGCCGCCGCACGCGGCCACCGATGCGCAGACGCCACGCGTCAAGGTCGACCTCCGGGATGTCGAAGTGGGTGAGCAGGTAATGGAGCCCGACCGGCGTGGTATCCCAGCGCATGGCCTCGAGCGGCAGGCTGTGGTTCCGAACTGCGAGACCGAGTTCTTCGAAGGTCAATGGTCCAGTGGTTGGTTCCCGGCGCGGGCTGTCGGCCATGATCGGAAGTTTACGGCAGGGCGACGATGCCACTCGGGCCATAGCCGGTCAGCTCGACATAGCCGTTACCCGTGATCGGCGCGCCGTGGCGCGTGCCGGTCACTCGCTGGGCGCCCTCCCAATAGACGACCGCCGTGGTCTCGCGGGTGTCGAGCTCCTGGTCCTTTAGGGTCGGTGTCAGGGTCAGGTCGAGGCCCTGGCTCGGGACGCGTACCCGCCAGCTCGATGGGTAGACAGCACCCGTCGCCGGGCTCGTCCAACTTCCGATCGGCTCGGCCGTGAAGGCCTCCGGGCCGAGGTGCTCGATCCCTCCACCGGGCTCGGCGTAGGTCCCGTAGACGAGCGAGGCGCTGCCGTCGGCGGTGCGCACCAGTGAGAGCGTCAGGTCCGAGCCGTCATCGAGGTTCATCGCGAACCAGTCCCAACCGCCACCGCCGACCGAGATGAAGTCGCCCCATTGGTGGTCGAACCAGGCGCTCCCCTCGACCTGCAAGGGCTTGCCGTCGAGCATCAGCGTGCCACTGGCTGGCAGCCGCGGCCGCGAGTAGTAGTACGAGCCGCCGGCCGGCCCGAAGTCGATCCAGCCGTCCTCGTCATGGAGCGCCACCGGCCGATCATCCGGACCGAGCGCCAGGTCGAGCCCGAAGCCGGCCGACTCGCTGGCCGCCTGGAGGCGGTCCTGACCTTCGGCCCCGCGCATCGTCCAGGCTGCAGCGCTCGCGGGCGGGAGCCCGGTCACATCACGCGCCCCGATCGACAGGTCGAAGCCTTTCCCGGGCCTTGAGCGGTCGACCTGGGGCCCGACCTCCGAGCGCTGGTCGTACCGGAACCGTCGTCCGGCTTCGTCGGTCAGCGCAAGGTGCGAGGCCCAGCTGACCGGGAACGCACCGCGCTCGGCGCGGAAGATGACGTATTCGAAGCCGAAGCGACGACCCTCGTCGGTGCGTAGATGTCCGGTGTAGTACCACCACTCGGTCAGCCGGTCGTGCGGGGCGTCGTCGATGGGGAAGCTGATCGGCCGCGGGTCGGCCGCGGCCACCGGGCGCTCGGTTCCCGGTGGAGGCGTCGGTCGCGGCGCTGGATCGCTGCCGAGCAGGCGGCCGCCCGGGGAGCAGGCCGCCAGGAGCACGACGGCGCCCAGCAGCACGGCCGCCAGCGTGGCCAGCGTCGGGAGCGTGGCCAGCGTCGGGAGCATGGCGCCCTCGATGACCGGCAGGCGGGACGCGATGAAACGCTCCATGCGCGCTGGCAGCCACCAGTTCCAGTCGCCCAGGAGGCGCATCGTCGAGGGCACGAGGAACGCGCGCACGACCGTTGCGTCGAGGGCCACGGCGATGGCCATGCCGATCCCGAGCGCCTTGATGAGCACGATGTCAGCGAAGGCGAACGAGCTCGCCACGAGCACGACGATGAGCGCGGCTGAGGTCACGATCCGCCCGGTCCGGGCAAGCCCGAGGGCGACGGCGCGGCGGTTGTCCCCGGTCCGATCGTAGACCTCCTTCATGCGCGAGAGCAGGAAGACCTCGTAGTCCATGGAGAGCCCGAAGAGGACGCAGAAGAGGATGACCGGCTGCGTCGTCTCCACGAAGCCGAGCGGCGAGAAACCGAGCGGTGCCGACAGGTTGCCGTCCTGGAAGATCCAGACCAGGGCGCCGAAGCTGGCCAGGATCGAGAGGCTGTTCATGATCAGCGCCTTGAGGGGCAGGACGACCGAGCGCAGGAGGAGGAAGAGGATCAGGTACGTGGTCACGAAGATGAAGAGCGCGGTGCGCGGGAAGTCTGCGGCGATGCGGTCGACGACGTCGGCCACCTCGGCGGGCCCGCCGCCGACCAGCACGGTCAGGCCGGCAGGCGGTGCCAATGGGCTGGTGGGAGAGCGCAACGCTTCGACCAGCGCCCGGCCCTCCGGCGCATTGGGACCGTAGGGCGTGGTCAGTCGGATGCTCGTCAGCTCGCCGCGGGTGGTCGCTGCCAGGGCAGTCGCGGCAAAGCGATCCGGGACACCGGCCGGCGACCCGTAGAGGAGCTGGTACTGGGCCTTCGAGAGGCGCGGATCGACGTCCACGATCGAGTCCACCCGGCTGACCCGTGGGTCCGTCGCCAGCCGACGGCTCCAGTCGTACAGGAGGGCGACGTTGGCCGGTTCGGTGGCCGAACCGTTCGTGCGCACGGCCAGGATGAGCGGCGCGAACTCGCCCTCGCCGAACTCCCGGGCCAGGATGTCGTACGCCGTTCGCGAGGGCACGTCGGGGGGCAGGATGGTGGCATCCGGCGCGTTGAAGCGGACGTGCAGGAAAGGGACGCCGAGAAGGAGCAGCAGGGCGAGGGTGGGCACGAAGACCCGCCATGGGTGATCCATGACCCGTTCCGCGAGTCGCTCCCATCGGCCGGCCGCGATGGCCGCTCCAGGCACGGCCCCTCCCGGCGCGGACCCGGGCACGGACGGCCAGGATCGCCGGATCGACAGGCGTTCCAGGCTCGGGCCGATGAGCGCCAGGCCGGCCGGCAGGAGCGTCAGGGCGGCAAGGGCCGCCACGCCGACGACGATCGCGCCGGCGATGCCGACCGAGCGCAGGATCATGAACTCGAACAGCAGCAGGCCGGACAGGCCGAGCAGGACGGTCAGGCCGCTGAAGAAGACCGCACGGCCGGCCGTCGCCACCGTGGCTACGACCGCCGCATCGACGGCCTCGCGATCGACCGAGCCGTCTGGGTGCCGACCGCCGCCGAGGCGAAGCAGCTCTTCGCGGAAGCGGCTCGTCATGAGCAACGAGTAGTCCACGCCCAGGCCGAGCCCGAGCAGCGTGGCCAGGTTGAGGACGAAGATGCTCATCGGCGTCACCGACGCCAGGCCGAAGATCGCGGCCAGGGCGACGACGACCGCCGCTCCGCCGACGACGAGTGGCACGCCGGCCGCCACGACCGAGCCGAAGACGAGCAGGAGCGCGAGCGCCGCGACCGGCAGCGAGATCAGTTCGGCCCGCTGGAGGTCACGCTCGGAGACGGCCTGGATGTCGCCGTAGAAGGCTGGGCCCCCGGCCAGGTGCGCCCGCACGCCGGGGGCCGTTCGGAGCACGGTCTGGACGGGCTCGAGCGCCTCGGGCGACTCGTCCGGGCTGAGGTCGAGCGAGACGACCTCATAGACCGTCCTGCCGTCCGGGCTCACCTGACGCGGCGCCAGGCCATGGGGGAGGATGCCGACCACGTGCTGCGCGGATGGCACGTCCCGGATGACTTCGGCCACGGCGGCCTCGAACGCCGGGTCTCCGGCACGGGCCTCGGTCTCCGACTCGATGACGATGGCCAGCTGGGACGGCGCCAGGCCGAGTGCGTCGACCAGCAGGTTGCGGGCCTGGGCAGCCTCCAGTTCGTCCGACGTGAAGCCGCCGGCCCGGAGTGCGGAGCCGGCCTGGGGCGCGAAGGGGAGCGCCATCGTGATGGCCACCAGCCAGGCACCGACGACCGCTACGCGATGGCGAGCGACCATCGCGCCCAGGCGCGCGAAGGCGGAGGGTCGCTCAGGGGCGGGCACGACGGCCGTGCTCATCGCGGGCTCAGGGGACCTGCCGCCTCGTCAGGCGGTCGCGTCGGGGAGTGCGGCTTCGAGGGCGGGGGCGACGCCATCGTCGATGTCGGCCTCCCGGACGTCCACCACGCAGCTGACCTCCGCCGCGCCGCGGATGGTGCCGATGATCGCGCAATATCGGCGCTCGCTCAGCTCGACCGCCTTGCGCACCTTGCTCGCATTGAGCCGGTGGCCGGTGACCGTGAAATGAAGGCGGACCTGCTCGAACGCCCACGGCGGATCGCTGGCCTGGTCGCCCTCGACGCGGACGACGATGCCCGTAACACGCTGTCGCTGCTTGCGAAGGACCTCGATCACGTCCCAGGCCGAGCAGCCGCCGGCACCGGCAAGGAGGAGCTCCGAGGCGCTGAAGCCGGTCGGGGCGCCGTCATGAGGCGCGTTGATCGCGATGGCCTGATCGGCATGGCCGCCGCGCGCCTCGAAGCGCATCTGGGCCGGTCGCCAGTCGATGGTCACGGTCTTCATGCAGCCATCATCGCCGAGGCGTCAGGAACGCGCCGCCGGCGCGTGGTCACTCGGTGATGACCGACCAGATGAAGCCCAGGAAGAAGAACGTACCGGCCAGCAGGCCGATGAACGCGAGGCCGCCGATGAGCGCCGATGGCGTGCCGTTGGGTTCCGGCGGCAGGTTGCTGAGCACGAACATGAAGCCGATCCAGAGCACGATGAGCAGGCCGAAGAGGTAGCGGCCGTTGGGCCCCACGATGCTGCGCACCCACTGCGCCACGCGGCTCTCGGGTACACGGGCCGCCTTGAAAACGATGTAGATGGTGACGGCGCCCATGATCGTCGCCGAGACCAGCGCGATGTAGGGCGCCGCACCCGGGACCTGGGACGCGGCGTCCACGAAGGTCGCCACGAGCGAAGCGAGCATGAAGACCAGGAAGCCCAGGAACACGAGCCATCCGAGGACTTTCATCGCCGGAAGTCTAGCAAAGAGGCTGGTGGCGAACGGGGCCGCCCGGCGCTATGATGCGCCATCCAATCTGCATACTTTCTATGCATCAGACGGATCGAGCCAACCGAGGATCGAGCGTGAACGAGCAGGAGATCAGAGCCGCCGTGGCGGCGCAGGCGACCGAGGCGGCTCCGTTCGTCAATCGTCGGGACCCCGCCAAGGCGCTCGGACCGGACGGCCGGCCCGCACGCAGCCGTCGGGCGCCGATGTGGGCCGACGTGCCCGACGAGAAGTGGGACGACTGGCGCTGGCAGCTCTCGAACCGAGTCAACGACCTCGAGGAGATCGAGGCCATCCTCGAGCTGACCGACGACGAGCGCGAGGGCCTCTCCGCCCCGGACAAGTTCCGGGTCGACATCACGCCCTACTTCATCAGCCTCATCGACCCGCAGGACCCGACCGACCCGATCCGTCGCCAGGTCATCCCGACCGGGCGCGAACAGCAGGCCTTCACGGCGATGATGGAGGACTCGCTGGCCGAGGACCGCCACTCCCCCGTGCCCGGGCTCGTCCATCGCTACCCGGACCGGGTACTGATGCTGGTGACCACGCAGTGCGCCTCGTACTGCCGCTACTGCACCCGCTCGCGCATCGTCGGTGACCCGACCCAGAACTTCAACCGCAAGGAGCACGAGGCGCAGCTCGAGTACCTGCGCCGCACGCCCCAGGTGCGCGACGTGCTCATCTCGGGTGGTGACGGGCTGACGCTGGCGCCCAAGCTCTTCGAGTCGATCCTGCGCGGCCTGCGTGAGATCCCGCACATCGAGATCATCCGCATCGGCTCGCGCGTGCCGGTCTTCCTGCCCCAGCGCATCGACGACGAGCTGTGCGCGATGCTCGAGCAGTACCACCCGCTCTGGATCAACCTTCATTTCAACCATCCCGACGAGATCACGCCCGAGGTCTCGCGCGCCGTCGACCGGCTGACCCGCGCAGGCCTCCCGGTCGGCAACCAGTCGGTCCTGCTGGCGGGCGTCAACGACTGCGTGCACATCCAGCGCGGCCTCGTCCACAAGCTGGTCGAGAATCGGATCCGCCCGTATTACCTCTACCAGTGCGACCTGGTCGAGGGCTCGGGTCACTTCCGGAC
>JBEVDC010000191.1:0-2957 GCA_040514195.1 Candidatus Limnocylindrales bacterium
GATCCCATGGCGCTCGCGGCGGCGCTCGACCCGTCGCTGATCCGGGCCGAGGCGCTGACCGTGGACGTCGAGCTGGCCGGCACGTTGACGGCCGGCGAGACGGTCACCGACTGGCGACGCGTCTGGGGTCGACCGGCGAACCTCGACATCGCGGTCGAATCGGACGCCGTGGCATTCCTGACCCGGTTCGTCGAGCGAATGGGGGCACTCGCCCGAGCGTAGCGATCGAGGCCCCCGCACCACGAAGCCGTCTCGGGACGGAGTATGGTTCCTGATGAGCCTGCCCGGCCTCGTCATCGGGCGGTCAGCTCCTGGAACCAATGATGTCCACGGGAGGGACGGAATGGTCGCGTTGCTGCTCATCGGGATGGCCACGATCCTGGGGCCCAGGATCATCGATGTCGTCTATTGGCTCTTTGCCCGGGACGCCTGGCAGGCGGCCTTCGGCGACTCGCTCCTGTGGCCGATCCTGGGCATCCTGGTGCTGCCGTGGGTGACCCTCGCCTACGTGCTCGTGTCGCCCGAGGGCGTGACCGGCCTGGATTGGGTGGTCCTCATCGTGGCCCTCTTCGCCGACATCGGCACCTACGGCGGCAACGCCTACAAGACCCGCTCCACCTTCGCGGACAACGCCTGAGCCTCGGAGTCCTCCTCGGGGGCGCGTCGAGCGCGCGGAGGTGGTGCAGACTGACACTCGGTGTCGTCGGGAGCAGGTTCCCGCACATCGCGTGAGGGAGGTCGGCGGGCATGACGTTCCAGCAATCACTCGAGTGGCTGCAGATCTGCGCCGAAGGCCAGACCGACGGCTGCGTCTCGCCGTACGTGGCTGTCTATCTGATCGGGCTCCTCGTCGCCGTCCCCATCCTCTTCCTCGTCGCGCGGCGCACGCGCGACCTGTCGACTTCGACCCTCCTGCTGATGGTCGTCTCGATCGCCATCAACATCACCATCGGCGCCATCATCATCGCCCTGCGCCTGCCCATCTACGTGGACTCGATCGGGACGGTCCTGGTCGGCGTCCTCGCCGGCCCCTGGGCGGGCGCCCTGACCGGTCTCCTGTCCAACCTCATCTGGTCCTTGCTGCCGGTGCCCGGCGGGGCCGGGCCGTTCACCGCGGCGTTCGCGCCGGTGGCCATGGTCATCGGACTGATGGCCGGCTTCTGGGCCGGCCGCGGCGTCTTCCGGCTGCGCTCCGATGACGCTCGGGTCGGCCGCTTCATCGCCCTCGCCGCCGGCATCGCGGCGGCCGGCTTCGCCTTCTGGGTCGTGCAGCTGACGATCGGCGTGCCCGAGCTCTTCCCCGCTGACGCAGCCCAGGCGATCGCAAATCAAACCCAGTTCGTGGTCACCGCGCTGATCATCGTGGCCATCGGCGTCATCGTCGCCTGGATCTCTGGGCGGACCGTCTTCGCCTTCGGCGCGGACGACCCCCGCATCCGCACGTACCTGCGTGTGGCGACGGCAGCATCCGCGTTCGCCCTTGCCTTCGCCTTGATCCAGCTCCTGTTCGGCCCCACGGGCTGGCTCTCGACGCTCAACGGGAGCGACCCGGACGCCGACGGCCCGCTCACGGCGCCGTTCGGCGGTGCCGACCTGACGGGCTTGGCGCTGGACCCCACGACGGCACTCGTCGTCGGCGTCATCCTGGGCGGTGTCCTGGCTGCGGGCGCCTGGATCTGGGCATCGCGAGGCGAGAACGCGCGCCTCTTCCCGGTCTGGGTCGGTGGCCTGACCACCGGCCTGGTGGCGGCAGCGATCTCGGCGCCCATCGCCGCCGGGCTCTTCGGCGGCGTCACCGGTGCTGGCACGGACGCCCTAGTGGCGCTCTTCCGGACGCTCGGCCTGAACGTCTTCCAGTCGGCGTTCGCCCAAGGCCTGACGAGCGACCCGCTGGACAAGACGATCAGCTACACGATCGTCTACGCCATCCTCATCGCGCTGCCCATCACCGTGCGGACGATGTACAGCCGGGGCGAGACGACGGTGTCCGACTGACCCTAGCGATCCGTTGACGTCCGCGATGGCGGCATCGACGACGGGGTACTACCGCCCCGGCCAGAGCTGGCTGCACCGACGCAGTCCGATCACCAAGCTCCTTGGCCTGGGGCTCATCCTGCTCGCGACCTTCATCCTGCCGCCGGCGATCCTGCCCGCCATCTTGGTCATCGTCGTCGCGATGGGGTGGACGGCGGGCCTGCTCAAGCCGATGGTCGCTTCGCTTCGCATCCCGCTGTTCCTGTTCATATCGATCATCGTCGTCAACGCCTTGTTCTTCCCGGGCGCTCGTGACGTCATCGTCCAGCTGGGTCCGGCGGCCGTGACACGGGAGGGCGTCGCCTTCGGAGCCATCTCGGCAGGCCGGCTCCTGGTGGTCTTCCTGGCGTCCGTGGTCTTCCTCTTCACGACCCTCGCCGACGACATCCTCGAGGCGCTCGTCGCTCGCGGCGTCAGTCATCGGCTCGCGTTCGTGGTCCTCTCGGTCGTCCAGATGGTGCCTCGTATGCAGGCGCGGGCGGTCGCCATCCTCGACGCCCAGCAGGCACGGGGCCTGCCCATCGCCGGCTCGGTCCGAACCAGGCTGCGAGCCCTGTTGCCGCTCGTCGGACCGGTCGTCCTGGGCTCGCTCATCGACGTACGGGAACGCACGTTCGCCCTCGAGGCCCGCGGCTTCGGGGCTCGGCCGGGACGGACGTCCTATCGGCAGGTCGAGGACCCGCCCGTGGATCGCTGGCTGCGGGCCATCATCCTGCTGGCGGCCGTGGCGGTCGTGGCGGCCGCCTTCCTCGGAGTGGGACGATGAGCGGAGCGACGCGACTCGCGTTCGAGCAGGTCGAGGTTCGCTACCCGGGGAGACGCGAGCCGAGCCTCGACGGCCTTGATCTGCATGTCGCCGCCGGGGAGCGTCTCGGCGTGGCTGGCCGCACCGGTGCCGGCAAGTCGACGCTCGCGCTGGTCGC
>JBEVDC010000210.1:0-3653 GCA_040514195.1 Candidatus Limnocylindrales bacterium
CTCATCTCGAGGTCGAGCTGGCTGAACTCAGGTTGGCGGTCGCCGCGCCCATCCTCATCCCGGAAGCAGCGAGCGATCTGGAAGTAGCGGTCCAATCCGCTGACCATGAGCAGCTGCTTGAGCTGTTGCGGGCTTTGCGGCAGGGCGTAGACGCTGCCAGGCTGAAGGCGCGAGGGGACGATGTAGTCCCGGGCGCCCTCCGGCGTGCTCTTGACGAGCATCGGCGTCTCGACCTCGACGAAACCGTGGGCCTCGTGAACGCGGCGGATCTCGGACACGAGGCGCGACCGCGTCAGGAGGCGCTCGAGCATCGGGGCACGCCGCAGATCGAGATAGCGGTACTTGAGGCGAACCGACTCCTCCGCCTCCTGGTCCGGCTCGTTGATCGGGAATGTGGGCGTCTTCGCGATCGAGAGGACCGAGATCTCGGCAGCTCGGAGCTCGACGGCGCCGGTCGGCAGCTTGGGGTTCTCTGTTCCCGCGCGGCGAGCTTCGATGGTCCCGCGGACCTGGACCACGAACTCGCTCCGAACGTCGCTTGCCGCGGCGTGAGCCCCTGGTGCCTCGGCAGCGTCGATGACCACCTGCGTGATGCCATAGCGGTCGCGCAGGTCGAGGAAGATGAGCTGCCCGAGGTCGCGGCGACGATGGACCCAGCCGGCCAGGGTCGTCGCGCGGCCGGCGTGCTCGGGGCGCGCGTCGCCGCAGGTCAGGTCGCGGAAGCTCGTCTGCATGGGCCTCACATCGTAGCCGAACCTCCGGCGCCGGCCGCGAGCCGTCGAAGCGGCACCGTCCCGAGCGCCACACCCAAGACGACGAGCGCCACGCCGGCCAGCTGGATGGCCGACGGCGCCTCGCTCACGATAACCATGGCCAGGAACACGGTCGCCACCGGCTGGCTCAGGAGCAGCAACGAGGTGTTGACGGCGGGCAGGCGCGGCAACGCGACGGCGATGAGCAGCCCGCCCGCGACCTGGGCGCTGACCGCCAGCAGGACCAGCCAGCCGACGGCTGGCCAGCCCGGCAGCGGCTGAAAGTCGCCGACGACGATGCCGCCGAGCGCGGCGAAGATGGCCGTGGCGATGGTCGCGTCGAGGATCGGGCCCGCAACGTGGCGGCCGTCCTGGCCACGCCGCAGGACGAGCAGGTAGCCCGCATAGCAGGCTGCTGCTGCGAGCCCGAGTATGGCCCCGACGCCTGGGTTCGCTCCGAAGGCGCCTGCGCCGACGGCGCCCGAGATGAGCACCACGCCGAGCAGCGCGATGGGCACGCCGGCAACGAGGCGGTTGCTTGGCCGCTCCCCGAGTAGCAGCCAGGCGACGACGCCGACGACCAGGACTTGGAGGTTCGCGATGACCGTTGCCAGGCCCGCTCCGACGAACACGATGGCGTGATGGAAGAACGTCAGGTCGGCGGCGAAGAAGATGCCGGCGGCGAAGGCGAGCGTGCGCTGACGCCGCGTCCGTGGACCCTGTCGGCGCTCCTCCCACCATGCCAGCAGGACCAAAGGCGGGATGGCGAACGCCGCACGGTACGTGGCCGCCGTCGACGGCGAGACCGCCGCGACGACGACGATGATGCCGCTGAACGCGATGCACATCGCACCGGCGATGACGGCCAGCGAGAGGGCGCCCTCACCGAGGCCCGAGCCCGGGCCGCGCTCGGTATCGACAGTGCGGTCGGGGGTGCGGATCAGTCGCGCCCGCGAAGCAGCGAGACGCGGAAGGGTCGCAGCTCGCCCGTGGCGAAGCCGCCCGCGATGGCCGGGTCGGCCTCCATGAACCGGCGAGCGCTGGGCTCATCGGGCGCCTCGAAGATGGCGATGCCGGTGTTGATCCGCCCCAGGGTCGGGCCGACCAGGATGAGGCTACCGTCCGCCAGTGCCCGCTTGAAGCGCTCGAAGTGCACCGCCCAGGCCTCGTTCTCCGCCTCGGTCATGGTCTCGGCGAAGTCATCGCGCGGCGGATGGATGAAGTAGATCCACTCAGCCATCAGGCTGGATCCGGGCCGTCGACGTTCGTGACCGGCTCCCCTTGGCCGACACGCACGAGCACGACGTCGACGCCGGCGGAGCCAGCCGCCGTCCCCTCCCGATGGACGACCCCACGCCCGATCCGGACGAAGTCGCCCGGACCGGCCGCCACTGCCCGCGAACCCGCGGGGCCGAACTCGATGGTGACGTGGCCCCGCAGGACGTAGATGAACGTGTCGTAGTCCGCGTGCGTGTGCCAGCCGGTCACGACACCGGCTGCGGTCGTGACGTGACCCACCCAGGCGCCGGGGTCATGGAAAGCCTGCCGGCGGTCCATGCCGGGCGTGGCCGGGGTCGCGACCGACCGATCGGCTGGATGGACGATCCGAACGTCGCTCATCGCACTCCTCCGCGGTTCGTCCAGCCGACCTTAGCCCGCGTCGGCACCATGCCGGTGCGAGCCGTGCGCGCGGGCCAGCTGGCGCGCCAGGTCGTCGAGGTGGACGACCTTCTGCGTCGCCGCAGGCAGGTCCTTGAGTTGGACCTGCCCGTTGGCCAGCTCGTCGCCGACGATAACGGCGAAGTGGGCGCCGTCTCGCGCCGCGCTCTCGAGCTGTCGACCGAGCTTTCGGACGCTGAGGTCGGCGCGCGCCACGACTCCCGCCGCCCGCAGATCGGTCGCGATGCGCAAGCGGGTGACGGTATCCGCCGGATCGGCGCCACAGATGACGACGGTCGGGTGGTCGGGCGGTGGTGCAGCCACCCCGACCTCGGCCAGCGCGAGCACGATGCGGTCGAGCCCCAGGGCGAAGCCGATGCCCGGCGTAGGTTTGCCGCCCAGCAGCTCGACCAGGCCGTCATATCGGCCGCCGCCTCCCAGCGCCGACTGCTGGCCCTCGGCGCCCTCCCGATAGAACTCGAACGCCGTCCGCGTGTAGTAGTCGAGACCGCGAACGAGCCCGGGCGCCAGCCTGATGGACACGCCGAGGGCTTGGAGATGGGCCTGGACGGCGGCGAAGTGCTCGGCGCAGGCGACGCAGAGGTACTCGGTGATGGTCGGTGCCGAGGCGATGAGGTCGGCCAAGTCGGGATCCTTGGAGTCGAGGAGGCGCAGCGGGTTGGTGGCGAGTCGCTCGCGCTCGACGCCTACCAGTCGATCCTCATGGGCGCCGAAGTGGGCTCTGAGCGCCTCGACGAAGGCAGGACGGCAGGCCGGATCGCCGATCGAGTTGAGGAGGACCTTGACGTCGAGCAGGCCCGCCTCGCGATAGAAGCGATGGCCGAGCTCGATGATCTCGGCGTCGACCGCCGGACCGGCATCTCCGATGGCTTCGACGTCCCACTGCCAGAACTGGCGAAAGCGGCCGGCCTGGGGCCGGTCGTACCGGAACATCGGCCCGGTCATCGTGACCTTGACCGGCTGGGGCAGCGTCTGCATCCCGTGCTGGACGAAGGCCCGGACGATCCCCGCGGTCGGCTCCGGCCGGAGGGCCCACGCCTCACCCTCCTCGCTGCGCGGTGCGAGCCGGAAGAGCTCCTTCTCGACGGCGTCGGTGACCTCGCCGAGGCCCCGCTCGTAGACGGCGACCTGCTCGAACATCGGGGTTTCGAGCTCGCGGTAGCCATAGCGTCGGGCGAGGTCGGAGGCAACCGTCTCCAGGCGCCGGAGCGCGGCTCGCTC